>NZ_JAXCWG010000029.1:0-1899 GCF_034045195.1 Frigoribacterium sp. CFBP9030 | reverse complement strand
GGGGGGACGGGCGGGGGGGGGGACGGGCGGGGTGGGGGCGGGTGCGGTGCGTGGTGCGGGGTGAGCGTGGTGGGGGCAGCGCCCGCCCGGGTGGCGTCAATCGTAGAGCGGCCGGCAGCCCCCGCGCGACACCCGGCGGCTAGCCTGTGGACATGGCTCGCGCACGACCCGGCCCGATCGTGGGGCTCCTGCTCGCGGCGGGCGCGGGCTCCCGCATGGGTGGCCCCAAGGCGCTCGTCGCCGACGCACGCGGACCCTGGCTGACTCGGGGCGTGGCGACCCTGCTCGCCGGCGGGTGCGACCGCGTCGTCGTCGTGCTCGGCGCGGGCGCGACCGAGGCGGAGGATCTTCTGGCGGGCGACCCGCGCCTCCTCGGCTCGCAGGTCTCGACCGTCGTCGCCGACGACTGGGCCGACGGGCTCTCGGCGTCGCTGCGGGCGGGGCTCCGTGCGCTCGGCGCCGATCCGGACCTGCAGGAGGCGCGGGTCGCCCTCATCACGCTGGTCGACTACCCGGGGCTGCCCGCGTCCGCCGTGGCGCGCCTCCTGTCTGTCACCGGGACGCCCGCCGGTGCCGGGTCGCCGGCGGCCGCCGGGGTGCCGCTCGGGGCGAGCATTCTCAGGCGTGCCGTGTTCGGCGGACGGCCGGGGCATCCGGTAGTCGTCGGGCGGGCCCACTGGTCGGACCTCGCTCAGTCGATCTCGGGT
This sequence comes from Frigoribacterium sp. CFBP9030, assembly GCF_034045195.1. Classification (NCBI taxonomy): domain Bacteria; kingdom Bacillati; phylum Actinomycetota; class Actinomycetes; order Micrococcales; family Microbacteriaceae; genus Frigoribacterium; species Frigoribacterium sp. CFBP9030. Next base: position 1,192 of record NZ_JAXCWG010000029.1, on the reverse strand, counting down.
GATCGGGGGGCCGGCGCGTACCTGCGCGAGCACGGCGCTCTCGAGGTGGACTGCCGCGACCTCTGGAGCGGTCACGACGTCGACTCCCCGCGTGCCGCATCGAGGTGACCCGACCTGTGCCCCGCGCGCGTCTTATGACTCCTTTCGGGTCACTTCGATGACGGCGATTGGCGCGACGACGGCTGGATGGCGATGGTGGCGGGGCGACGGCCTCGCCTAATGTCGAGCCATGGCCATCTCACCCGACACGAAGAACTGGACCTGGGTGCTCGAACGCCCTTGCGACGAGTGCGGCTACGACTCGCGACGGATCGATTTCCGCGATGTTCCCGGGCTCGTGCGCGACAACGCCGCCGCCTGGCCCGCCGAGCTGGCCCGCCCCGACGCTCGCGATCGCCCCGATGCGACGACATGGTCGACCCTCGAGTACGGGGCGCATGTGCGCGACGTGTTCCGGGTGTTCGAGGAGCGCCTGGCGCTGATGCTCGCCGAGGAGGCCCCCGCATTCGCGAACTGGGACCAGGACGCGACCGCCGTCGACGACGACTACGCCGCGCAGCGGCCCGACGAGGTCGCGGCGGAGCTCGTCGCCTCGGCCGAGACCGTCGCGGCCGCGTTCGCCGGGGTGCGCGACGACCAGCTCGACCGTACGGGTCTGCGCAGCGACGGCTCGGCGTTCACCGTCGACACGCTCGCCCGGTACTTCGTGCACGACCCGGTGCACCACCTGCACGATGTGCGCCGATCGGGGGCTGCATCGAGGTGACGCGAACGGGGGTGTGGCTCGGGCGAACCGCATCGAAGTGACGCGACCGGGCGCTTGGGCGGCTCGGACTGCGCGTTTCGGGTCACGTCGATGGCGCAGGCGCGGGCGCGGGCGGACCTGATCGAAGTGACGCGACCGGGGGCGCGGGCGGCTCGGACTGCGCTTTTCGGGTCACCTCGACGGTGCGGGCGGAGGCGCGGGCGGCCCTGATCGAAGTGACGCGAACGGGGGCTTGGGTGGCTCGGAGTGCGCGTTTCGGGTCACCTCGACGGTGCGGGGGCGGTGCGCGGCGCGCGCGGCTCGAGAGAGCAGGATCGAAGTGACGCGAACGGTGGCCTGGGCGGCTCGGACTGCGCGTTTCGGGTCACCTCGACGGCGCGGGGCGCGCGGCGGCGCAGGCGGCGCGGCGCGGCGCGCGGCGCGGCG
>NZ_JAXCWG010000028.1:0-2239 GCF_034045195.1 Frigoribacterium sp. CFBP9030 | reverse complement strand
CGCGGCGCGGCGGCGCGGCGGCGCGGCGCGCTGCGCGGCTCAGGGGCGGTGGCGGCGGATGCGGATCGGGCCCTTGGCGGTCGACGGGTCGACGACCGAGCCGCCCTGCGTGATGTCGACCTCGCCGGCCGCGACGAGCCGTCGGGCGGCGCGGCGCACCGGCTCCATGAGGCCGCGCCAGGCGTCTTCGTCGTCGGGGTGCAGCGAGCGCGCGACGTCCGACGGGCAGATGCTCGACGTCGCGGCGCGCTGCGCCAGCAGGTCGCGGATCCGCTGTTCGAGCTCGCGATCGTGCGCGGTCACCTTGTGCTTGCGGCACGCGTCGCTGCAGTAGGCCACGTCGTCCCAGTTCGACGCCCACTTCTTGCGCCACTCGATGCGTCGGCCGCACGAGCGGCAGGTCTTCGACTCGGGCGTGGCGGGGCTCATGGTGACAGTCAACGCGGCGGAGGCTGCGAGCGTTCCCGGCACCGCGCCTCCTCGGCTGCGTGCTCTGCGGCTCAGGCCGAGCCGAGCTGGCGGAATCGCGCGGGCACCTCGCCGTCCTCGACCAGGTCGACCAGCAGCTCGCCGACCAGCGGCGTGAACTTGAAGCCGTGCCCCGAGAACCCGGCCCCGACCACGAGCGGGCCGACCCGGTCGAGTACGAAGTCCTCGGTGTCGGTCGACGTGTACGTGCAGCTGATCGGGTCGGCCGTCTCGGCGTCGACCCCGGGCAGCCACTCGCGGGCGTAGCGCCGCAGCGCCTCGAACTGCACGGGCTCGGGCAGGTAGCTGCGCGCATCGGGGTCGGTCACCGGGCCCGTCCTGTGCCAGCCGGCCTTGACCCCCTCGCCCGGCGTGAGCATGCCGTATACCGGCCCGTACCACCACGCGTCGTCGCCGCCGTCGGGGTCGGGGCGGTGGTTGAAGCCGGGCCAGACGGCGTCGTCGTCGGTCACCCGGAAGTGCGCCGGCTGCTCCTGCGTCACGACGAGGCGAGGGAGGCGCGCGAGACCGCCGACGAGCCCCTCCGTCCACGCACCGGCGGTCACGACGACGCGGGGCGCGAGGTACTCCTCGTCGGCGGTGACGACGCGGGCCCGGTCGTCGCCCTCGATCTCGATGCCGGTGACGGGTGTCGACCAGCGGACCTCGGCGCCCAGCTCGGTCGCGACGCGCTCGAAGGCGGCCAGCGCGTCGGCGGCACGGATGCGACCGCTGTCGGGCACCCAGAGCACATCGGTCTCGAAGCGGAGGCCCGTCCAGCGGCGACCCGCGTCGCCGGGCGCGACGAACTCGCTGTCGACGCCTCGTTCGGCGTGCAGCTCGCGCATGCGGCGCAGCATGTCGGGGCGACCGTGGTTGACGACGCCGACGAGGTCGAGCAGCGGCGTGTCGGTGACGACCGCGAGCTCGTCCCACAGGGTGCGGGCGCGGGCGACGAGGTCGACGTACTCGCCGTCGTCGTAGGCGATGTTGAGGTTGCGGGTCGTGCCGTGCGAGGCGCCGTGGTGGTGGCCGCGCTCGAAGCGCTCGAGCAGCACGACGTCGTGCCCGCGGACGGCCGCCTGCCAGGCGGTGGCGAGGCCCATCGCGCCTCCTCCGACGACGACGAGATCGACGGTGCGTGCCATGGTGCGCCTCCTGGGTGGGGTGGGGTGTGTGGTGGTCGTGTGGGTGGTGGTGGTGGTGCGGGGTTCGAGTGAGCGTACGGGTACGGGTACGGGAGGGGGTCGAGTGCGGCGGGTCGGTGTCCTCGACGGCGGGTCAGCGCTGACCCGCCACGGATGAAGGGGACCCGCCGCAGCCCGGCCTGGTGCTCAGGCGGCTCGGCCGAGGAGGCGCGGGGAGCCGAGGAGGCGCGGGTCGCCCCGGTCAGCCGAGCGCGTCGACCTCGGCCCGGGTCGGCACCGAGCGTGCGGCCCCCTCGCGCCCGACGGCGACGGCCGCCGCCCGGGACGCCGTCTCGAGCGCGTCGCTCCAGAGGTCGTCCTCGGCGAGCGACGCGACGATGTAGCCGATGAACGTGTCGCCGGCCGCGGTCGTGTCGACGACCTCGACGCGGTGGGCGGGCTGCTCGACGGGGTGCCCCTCGCCGACGAGCATCGACCCGTCGCCGCCGAACGTGCAGAGCAGACGGACGCCGAGCCGGTCGGCGAGGTCGGCGGCGGCGGCGCGGGGGTCGTCGGGCACGGCGGTGTCGCGGGGGTCGGCGCGCGCGGCGGCGTCGGCCTGCGGGTCGGCGTCGTGCCCCGCG
>NZ_JAXCWG010000027.1:0-6053 GCF_034045195.1 Frigoribacterium sp. CFBP9030 | reverse complement strand
GCGTTAAACGCAGAAAGCCCCTTCCGAAGAAGGGGCTCTCTGATCTTACTAAAAGGAGTCCGGCGGTGTCCTACTCTCCCACAAGGTCCCCCTTGCAGTACCATCGGCGCTGAGAGTCTTAGCTTCCGGGTTCGGAATGTAACCGGGCGTTTCCCTCTCGCTATGGCCGCCGAAACATTTACCACACACGGGCCCTGAGGCCAGCGGTGAAGTCTGTTTCAGACCATGCACCCACCCCACCCCGAAAGGCGACGGCAGACGACTGTCTGTTCAATTGTTCCCGACCGTATTTCGGGAACCACATAGTGGACGCAAGCAGCTTTCCCCCACCTCTACAGGGAGGGAGTGTTGTCAAGTTATCGGCTTATTAGTACCGGTCAGCTCCATGGGTCGTTAGTCCCCACTTCCACATCCGGCCTATCAACCCAGTAGTCTAGCTGGGAGCCTCTCACCCCGAAGGGTATGGAAATCTCATCTCGAAGCCGGCTTCCCGCTTAGATGCTTTCAGCGGTTATCCGTTCCGAACGTAGCTAATCAGCGGTGCTCTTGGCAGAACAACTGACACACCAGAGGTTCGTCCATCCCGGTCCTCTCGTACTAGGGATAGATCTTCTCAAATTTCCTGCGCGCGCAGCGGATAGGGACCGAACTGTCTCACGACGTTCTAAACCCAGCTCGCGTACCGCTTTAATGGGCGAACAGCCCAACCCTTGGGACCTACTCCAGCCCCAGGATGCGACGAGCCGACATCGAGGTGCCAAACCATGCCGTCGATATGGACTCTTGGGCAAGATCAGCCTGTTATCCCCGAGGTACCTTTTATCCGTTGAGCGACAGCGCTTCCACAAGCCACTGCCGGATCACTAGTCCCGACTTTCGTCCCTGCTCGACTTGTCAGTCTCACAGTCAAGCTCCCTTGTGCACTTACACTCGACACCTGATTGCCAACCAGGTTGAGGGAACCTTTGGGCGCCTCCGTTACTTTTTGGGAGGCAACCGCCCCAGTTAAACTACCCACCAGGCACTGTCCCAGAACCGGATCACGGTTCGTAGTTAGATATCCAAAGTGACCAGAGTGGTATTTCAACAATGACTCCACCTGAACTAGCGTCCAAGCTTCACAGTCTCCCACCTATCCTACACAAGCCACTCCGAACACCAATACCAAGCTGTAGTAAAGGTCACGGGGTCTTTCCGTCCTGCTGCGCGTAACGAGCATCTTTACTCGTAGTGCAATTTCGCCGAGTTCGCGGTTGAGACAGCTGGGAAGTCGTTACGCCATTCGTGCAGGTCGGAACTTACCCGACAAGGAATTTCGCTACCTTAGGATGGTTATAGTTACCACCGCCGTTTACTGGGGCTTAAATTCTGAGCTTCGCTTGCGCTAACCCTTCCTCTTAACCTTCCAGCACCGGGCAGGCGTCAGTCCGTATACATCGTCTTGCGACTTAGCACGGACCTGTGTTTTTAGTAAACAGTCGCTTCCCACTGGTCTCTGCGGCCTTTCCCGCTCCGGGAGTAAATCCCATCACGGTTCCGGCCCCCCTTCTCCCGAAGTTACGGGGGCATTTTGCCGAGTTCCTTAACCACGATTCTCTCGATCTCCTTGGTATTCTCTACCTGACCACCTGAGTCGGTTTGGGGTACGGGCGGCTTGAACCTCACGTCGATGCTTTTCTCGGCAGCATAGGATCACTGATTTCCCCCATACGGGGTACGCATCGGATCTCAGGCGCATTGACGACGGATTTGCCTATCGTCAGCCCTACATCCTTACACCAGGTTCACCTTACGGATACCATCGCCTGGCTCAGCTACCTTCCTGCGTCACACCTGTTAATACGTTAACCGCACCAGCATGGGGTCGAGCGTTAGACCGGCCGGCATCACCCCGAAGGGATCCACTCAGCCGGGTTAGGACTCTTAGCACCACTGGATTAGCTTGGGCGGTTCTTCGCCGGTACGGGAATATCAACCCGTTGTCCATCGACTACGCCTGTCGGCCTCGCCTTAGGTCCCGACTTACCCAGGGCGGATTAACCTGGCCCTGGAACCCTTGGTCTTTCGGAGGACGGGTTTCTCACCCGTCTTTCGCTACTCATGCCTGCATTCTCACTCGTGTGGCCTCCACGGCTGGTTTACACCGCCGCTTCACTGGCCACACGACGCTCTCCTACCACTCCGTACGACTGAACCACGAAGGCTTGTCTATAATACGAAATCTACAACTTCGGTGGTGTGCTTGAGCCCCGTTACATTGTCGGCGCGGAATCACTTGACCAGTGAGCTATTACGCACTCTTTCAAGGGTGGCTGCTTCTAAGCCAACCTCCTGGTTGTCTATGCAACTCCACATCCTTTCCCACTTAGCACACGCTTAGGGACCTTAGTTGGTAGTCTGGGTTGTTTCCCTCTCGACGATGAAGCTTATCCCCCACCGTCTCACTGCTGCGCTCTCACTTACCGGCATTCGGAGTTTGGCTGACGTCAGTAAGCTTTTGGGCCCCATCGGCCATCCAGTAGCTCTACCTCCGGCAAGAAACACGCAACGCTGCACCTAAATGCATTTCGGAGAGAACCAGCTATCACGAAGTTTGATTGGCCTTTCACCCCTATCCACAGCTCATCCCCTCCATTTTCAACTGAAGTGGGTTCGGTCCTCCACGACGTCTTACCGTCGCTTCAACCTGGCCATGGATAGATCACTTCGCTTCGGGTCTAGGACATGCGACTGTATCGCCCTATTAAGACTCGCTTTCGCTACGGCTACCCCACACGGGTTAACCTCGCCACATATCGCTAACTCGCAGGCTCATTCTTCAAAAGGCACGCTGTCACCCCTACAAGGAGGCTCCAACGGTTTGTAAGCAAACGGTTTCAGGTACTATTTCACTCCCCTCCCGGGGTACTTTTCACCTTTCCCTCACGGTACTTGTCCGCTATCGGTCATCTGGGAGTATTTAGGCTTATCAGGTGGTCCTGACAGATTCACACGGGATTTCTCGGGCCCCGTGCTACTTGGGATCCCCATTCAGCCAGCGCCAGCATTTCGGCTACGGGGTTCGCACCCTCTATGACCAGCCATTCAAAGCTGTTCGCCTATACTGCGCTGTAACTGCTCCTGTCCGGCAGAACAGGACAACGGGTCCCACAACCCCGACCATGCAACGACCGCCGTCTATCACACATGACCGGTTTAGCCTCTTCCGATTTCGCTCGCCACTACTGACGGAATCACTGTTGTTTTCTCTTCCTGTGGGTACTGAGATGTTTCACTTCCCCACGTTCCCTCTACCCACCCTATATATTCAGGCGGGAGTCACCAGGTCAAAATGCCTGGCGGGGTTTCCCCATTCGGAAATCCTCGGATCAGGGCTCGATTATCAGCTCCCCGAGGCTTATCGCAGATTTCTACGTCCTTCTTCGGCTCCAGATGCCAAGGCATCCACCGTTTGCTCTTAGAAACTTGACCACAAAGTTGCTGCCAGCCGAAGCCAGCAGCTCAGTGTTATCTCATTCGCCAACCACACCCCCGAAGGAGCGGGTTGGTCTAAGAAATTGCACTTAGTATCACAAACAACCACCCGACCCGAAGGCCAGATACTGTCTGCGACTAAGATGCTCGCGTCCACTGTGTAGTTCTCAAAATACGGGCGGGTCCCATACTCACCCTGCGAATAATGCAGGACTCATATGGCCCAGAGGAGTTCAACCCCCCACACCGAAGCGCAGGGAAGTTTGGTCCCTCAGGACCCAACAGCGTGCACACTCCCCACCTCAGACACCCTCACGTTCCAAACACCCGAAGATGTCGTACTGATGCTGATGCCCTCACCGGAGAGCCATTGTCAATGTTCCACCCATGAGCGCCAGCCGGAGACATTCGCTCCGAAACTGACTTGACCAGAAAATCCCTGTGTAAACAGCAGGGCTGGTACATGCTCCTTAGAAAGGAGGTGATCCAGCCGCACCTTCCGGTACGGCTACCTTGTTACGACTTAGTCCTAATCACCAATCCCACCTTCGACAGCTCCATCCCACAAGGGGTTAGGCCACTGGCTTCGGGTGTTACCGACTTTCATGACTTGACGGGCGGTGTGTACAAGGCCCGGGAACGTATTCACCGCAGCGTTGCTGATCTGCGATTACTAGCGACTCCGACTTCATGAGGTCGAGTTGCAGACCTCAATCCGAACTGAGACCGGCTTTTTGGGATTCGCTCCACCTTACGGTATCGCAGCCCTTTGTACCGGCCATTGTAGCATGCGTGAAGCCCAAGACATAAGGGGCATGATGATTTGACGTCATCCCCACCTTCCTCCGAGTTGACCCCGGCAGTCTCCTATGAGTTCCCACCATTACGTGCTGGCAACATAGAACGAGGGTTGCGCTCGTTGCGGGACTTAACCCAACATCTCACGACACGAGCTGACGACAACCATGCACCACCTGTATACCGACCTTGCGGGGCGACCATCTCTGGACGTTTCCGGTATATGTCAAGCCTTGGTAAGGTTCTTCGCGTTGCATCGAATTAATCCGCATGCTCCGCCGCTTGTGCGGGCCCCCGTCAATTCCTTTGAGTTTTAGCCTTGCGGCCGTACTCCCCAGGCGGGGAACTTAATGCGTTAGCTGCGACACGGAGACCGTGGAATGGCCCCCACATCTAGTTCCCAACGTTTACGGCATGGACTACCAGGGTATCTAATCCTGTTCGCTCCCCATGCTTTCGCTCCTCAGCGTCAGTTACGGCCCAGAGATCTGCCTTCGCCATCGGTGTTCCTCCTGATATCTGCGCATTCCACCGCTACACCAGGAATTCCAATCTCCCCTACCGCACTCTAGTCTGCCCGTACCCACTGCAGGCTGGGGGTTGAGCCCCCAGATTTCACAGCAGACGCGACAAACCGCCTACGAGCTCTTTACGCCCAATAATTCCGGACAACGCTTGCACCCTACGTATTACCGCGGCTGCTGGCACGTAGTTAGCCGGTGCTTTTTCTGCAGGTACCGTCACTTTCGCTTCTTCCCTACTAAAAGAGGTTTACAACCCGAAGGCCGTCATCCCTCACGCGGCGTTGCTGCATCAGGCTTGCGCCCATTGTGCAATATTCCCCACTGCTGCCTCCCGTAGGAGTCTGGGCCGTGTCTCAGTCCCAGTGTGGCCGGTCACCCTCTCAGGCCGGCTACCCGTCGTCGCCTTGGTGAGCCATTACCTCACCAACTAGCTGATAGGCCGCGAGTCCATCCTTGACCGAAATTCTTTCCAACTCCTAGCCATGCGGCTGAAGCTCGTATCCGGTATTAGACGCCGTTTCCAGCGCTTATCCCAGAGTCAAGGGCAGGTTACTCACGTGTTACTCACCCGTTCGCCACTAATTCCTGGAGCAAGCTCCAGTTCATCGTTCGACTTGCATGTGTTAAGCACGCCGCCAGCGTTCGTCCTGAGCCAGGATCAAACTCTCCGTAAAAGAAAAAACAGTCCAACCGGAATAGGCCGGAACTGCTGAATTTGATGCTGACCAAAGAACAAAACAATCTGACGATTGTTGTTGTCCATCAATCTCAAAGAAACCTAAACACCACTCACAACCCCACCGAACGGTGAAGCCACAAGCAATGCCAGGGTATAATTTGGCATTTGACAATGTGCACGCTGTTGAGTTCTCAAGGACCAAACGCACCAGAAACCCGACCTTATGAAGGCCATCGTCCGAGGCAGCTGTGAAACCTTAGCACCAGATTACAATCCGTAAAACCAGTGACAATCACTCCCGAAGAAGCAATCCGTTCCCGTGGGAACGAGGCACTAACCTACATCATGTTTTCCAGTGTTGCAACTTGCTTGGTCCGAGGCCGTAATGGCAACTCGAGGACTTGGAAGCCGGTCACACTTGAGTTCCGGTGAGCTTCGCTCCGCCGAACCTTTGGGGTGACAAGAAAGAACCTTACACGGACAATCCGCCACACGTCCAAACCTCCACGCATCCCGGGCGTGTCGCCGCCGAAAACCCCGGAAACATCACGATCCCGCCCCAGAACGCCGCACACGGC
>NZ_JAXCWG010000026.1:0-9458 GCF_034045195.1 Frigoribacterium sp. CFBP9030 | reverse complement strand
CGCCCCGCGCCGCCCCGCGCCGCCCCGCGCCGCTCCGCGCCCCGTCGCCGAGCCGAACCGAACCGCACGGCGCCGTGCCGCGCGGAGTCGAGTCGGCCGGCCCGTGCCAGCGCCAACGCCCGCGCCCGTGTCGGCGACCGCCAGGACGGCGATCTAGAGTCTCAATCCAGACACCTGGACGACTCGGACCGCGGCACCGACGCCGCGTTCGCGAACCGGGATACGACGGCGTGCCCGCGCCCACCGCTCCACCCACGAAAGGACGCCGCTCCACGATGACCGACTCGCTCCAGACCACGCCCACGACCGAGCTGCTGACCGACGACCCGACCTGGTGGCGCCAGGCCGCCGTCTACCAGATCTACCCGCGCAGCTTCGCCGACTCGAACGGCGACGGCATCGGCGACCTGCCCGGCATCACCGCGAAGGTGCCCTACCTCACGGCCCTTGGCGTCGACGCGGTCTGGCTCAGCCCGTTCTATCCGTCGGCCCTCGCCGACGGCGGCTACGACGTCGACGACTACCGCGACGTCGATCCGAAGATCGGCACCCTCGCGCAGTTCGACGAGATGATCACGGCGCTGCACGGCGCCGGCATCAAGGTGATCGTCGACCTCGTGCCGAACCACTCGTCCGATCGGCACGTCTGGTTCCAGGAGGCCCTGGCGGCGCCCGCCGGCTCGCCGGCCCGTGCCCGCTACATCTTCCGCGACGGTCTCGGCGAGGACGGCGAGCTGCCGCCGTCGGACTGGACCTCGATCTTCGGCGGCCCGGCCTGGACCCGCGTCGCCGACGGTCAGTGGTACCTGCACTCGTTCGCGAGCGAGCAGCCCGACTGGGACTGGGACAACGAGGAGGTGCGAGACGACTTCCTGACGACGCTGCGGTTCTGGTCGGATCGCGGTGTCGACGGGTTCCGTGTCGACGTCGCCCACGGTCTCGCCAAGAGCCTGCCCGAGGCGCTGCCCTCGAAGGCCGAGCTCGACGCCCTGCCGAAGGCCGACGGCGACCACCCGGTGTGGGATCGCGACGAGGTGCACGAGATCTACGCCACGTGGCGCGAGGTCTTCGACTCGTACGATCCGCCCCGCACGGCCGTGGCCGAGGCCTGGGTCGAGCCGTCGCGTCGCGCCCGCTACGCCAGCGCCGAGGGTCTCGGCCAGGCGTTCAACTTCGACCTGCTCGAGGCCGACTTCGACGCCACGGCGTTCCACGACATCATCACGTACAACCTCAAGGCCGCCGACGAGTCGGGGTCGTCGACCACGTGGGTGTTCTCGAACCACGACGTGGTGCGTCACCCGACCCGTTACGGTCTGCCGCCCCTCGCCGGGCGCGAGATCAAGCAGGGCGCCGAGTGGCTGCTCGCCGGAGGCGACGCCTCCGAGGTCGACGCCGAGCGCGGTCTGCGGCGCGCGCGGGCGGCGTCGCTCTTCATGCTCGGTCTGCCGGGCTCGGCCTACGTCTACCAGGGCGAGGAGCTCGGGCTGCCCGAGGTCGGCGACATCCCCGAGTCGCAGCGCCAGGACCCGGCGTTCTTCCGCAACCCGGGCGTCGACGTCGGTCGCGACGGCTGCCGCGTGCCGCTGCCGTGGGAGCGCACGGGCGAGTCGTTCGGCTTCGGCCCCGGCCCGGCGCACCTGCCGCAGCCGACGTGGTTCCGCGACTTCTCGGTCGAGGCCGAGGAGGGCGACCCGACCTCGACCCTGTCTCTCTACCGCGCGGCGCTCGCGGCGCGGCGCGAGCTGCAGACCGACGAGACCCTGACCTGGGAGGCGGTGGCCGACACCGGTGCCGTGGCCGGTGCGGAGCCTCAGGTGCTGCACTTCTCCCGCCCCGGCGGCTGGCACGTCGTCTGCAACTTCGGCCCGACCCCTGTGGCGATGCCGACCGGCGAGGTGCTCGTCGCGAGCGGCCCGCTGGGTGACGCCGGCGAGGGCCCCGGCAATGGTGCCGACGCGGTGCTGCCGGGTGAGACGGCGGTCTGGCTGCGGGCGTAGGCGACCCGCGCCTCCTCGACCCGCGCCTCCTCGGTGGGCCTCCGGTGCGGAGGAGAGATCGCCCCGACGAGTAACCAGCTCGGCGGGGCGATCGGGGATTCATGCGGCGGCCCGAACCGGCACGCATGAAGCCCTGCGGTGCCGGGATCAGGGGCGGCACCGCAAGGCAGCAAGGGGTACTTTATTGGTCCGCCGATGGGGGGACAAAATCGATGCACCCGTCGGAACGGGGGATAGACGGGTGAATCCGCAGCCGCGGGTGCCGTGACCTCGCCGAGGAGGCGCGGTTCGGCATCCACTCCGACTCCGGGTATGCTTTCCGAAGCGCGTTCGCTCTGCGGCGCGTGATGGAGCCGTCGCATAGTTCGGCCTAGTGCACCACCCTGCTAAGGTGGAGTTCCCTTTGTGGGAACCGTGGGTTCAAATCCCACCGGCTCCGCTGGACCCCGTTGAGTTGTGATCTCGCCAGATCAGTTCACGGGGTCCTTCGCTTTCCCCCCGCGATGCCGGCGCCGAGCGCGGCCCGCACGCACCGGCCGCACGGGCAACCGCACGCACCGCACGCACCGCACGCACCGCACGCACCGCCCGCTCGTGCACCGGCCGGCACCGCCCGCACCGCCGGAGGTGCGATGCTGGCCGCATGACGCACGGTCGGTTGAGGGTGCTGCTCGGGGCCGCGCCCGGGGTGGGCAAGACGTACACGATGCTCGAGGAGGGCGCGCGGCTCGCCGCCGAGGGCAGGGACGTGGTCGTGGCCGTCGTCGAGACCCACGGGCGTGCGGCGACGCAGGCCATGATCGGCGACCTCGAGGTGGTCCCACGCAGCGTGCGGACGTACCGGGGCGTCGTGCTCGACGAGATGGACCTCGAGGCGGTGCTCGCGCGACGACCCGAGCTGGCGCTGGTCGACGAGCTCGCGCACACGAACGCCCCCGGCTCGACGAACGAGAAGCGCTGGCACGACGTGCGGGCACTGCTCGACGCGGGCATCGACGTCGTGTCGACGGTCAACGTGCAGCACATCGAGTCGCTCGGCGATGTCGTCGAGGAGATCACGGGTGCGCGGCAGCGCGAGACCGTGCCCGACGCGGTTCTCCGCTCCGCCGATCAGGTGGAGGTCGTCGACCTCGCCCCGCAGGCGCTCCGCGACCGGTTGGCGGCCGGCGACGTCTACCCCGCGAACCGGGTCGACGCGGCGCTGTCGAACTACTTCCGGCTCGGCAACCTCACGGCCCTTCGCGAGCTGGCCCTGCTCTGGCTCGCCGACGAGGTCGACAGCGCGCTCAAGGCCTACCGCGACGAGCACGGCATCGACAGCCACTGGGAGGCGCGCGAGCGCATCGTCGTCGCGCTCACCGGCGGGCCCGAGGGCGAGACGCTCATCCGGCGGGCCGCGCGCGTCGCCGCGAGGTCGTCGGGCGGCGAGCTGATCGCCGTGCACGTCAGCAGCCCGGACGGCCTGGCGCAGGGCGAGCCCGGCGCCCTCGCGGCACAACGCGCCCTGGTCGAGAAGGCCGGGGGCACATACCACCAGGTCGTCGGCTCGGACGTTCCGCGCGCCCTCGTCGACTTCGCCCGGGCGTCGAACGCGTCGCAGCTCGTGATCGGGGTCAGTCGTCGCGGGCGTCTCGCCACGGCGCTCACCGGCCCCGGCATCGGGGCGACGGTGATCCGCGAGTCGGGTCGGATCGACGTGCACATCGTCACCCACTCGGCTGCGGGCGGTCGATCGCGCCTGCCCCGGCTCGGCGGCGCCCTCTCGCCCCGCCGGGTGATCGCCGGCTTCGTGCTCGCCCTCGCGGGCGGGCCGCTGCTCACCTGGCTGCTGACGAACAACCGGACGGAGGACGGCATCGCCGGCGACGTCCTCCTCCTCCAGCTGCTCGTGCTCGTCGTCGCGGTGACCGGCGGTCTCTGGCCGGCGCTGTTCGCGGGGCTGCTGTCGGGCATCATCCTCGACGTCTACTTCATCGCCCCGATCTACAGCCTGACCATCGCTCAACCGCTGCATCTGCTGGCGGTCGTGCTCTATCTCGTCAATGCGACGCTGGTCAGCTGGGTCGTCGACCAGGCCGCGCGGCGATCGCGGGCGGCGGCCCGTGCCCTCGCCGAGACCGAGCTGCTGGCGACGATCGCTGGCAGCGTGATCCGCGGCGAGGGGGCGCTGCAGGCGGTCATCACGCGCACCCGCGAGGCCTTCGGGCTCAGCCGTGTGCGCATCGTGACCGACTCGGGCTCGGGGGAGCGGGAGCTGCAGAGCACCGGGCAGGAGGCGGTGGTCGGCCCGGTCACGCGCCTCCCGGTGGGCGACGGGACCGCTCTCGAGGTGACCGGCGACGTCACCGCGGCCGACCGGCGTCTGCTCGGCGTGGTCGCGGCGCAGGTCGAGGCGGCGCTCGAGCACTCCGCCCTCAGCCGCACGGCCGGCGAGGTCGGGCCGCTCGCCGAGGTCGACCGGATGCGCAGCGCCCTGCTCGCGGCCGTCGGACACGACCTGCGCCGACCGCTCGCCGCGGCGACGGCGGCCGTCAGCGGGCTGCGTCAGAGCGACGTGCGCTGGAGCGACGCCGACCGCGACGAGCTGCTGTCGACCGCGCACGAGAGTCTCGACTCGCTCTCGACCCTCGTGACGAACCTGCTCGACGTCAGTCGGGTGCAGGCGGGCGCTCTGGCCGTCACCCCGGCCGACGTCGACGTCGACGAGGTCGTGATGGGCGCCCTCGACGAGCTGGGGCTCGGCCCCGTCGACGTCGAGCTCTCGCTCCGTGTCGCGGTGCCGCCGGTGCGCGCCGACACCGTGCTGCTGCAGCGCGTGCTGGTCAACCTGCTCGACAACGCGCTGCGCTACTCGCCTGCGGGCGAGCGGGTGCGGATCTCGTCGAGCGTCTTCGGCGGCCGCGTCGAGATCCGGGTCGTCGACCGTGGGCCGGGTGTGCCGGCCGATCGGCGCGACGAGATCATGGTGGCGTTCCAGCGACTCGGCGACACCGACAACGCCGCGGGTCTCGGTCTCGGTCTCGCGCTCAGCAAGGGCTTCGTCGAGGCGATGGGCGGCACGCTGTCGCTCGACGACACCCCGGGCGGCGGTCTGACCATGGTGGTGTCGCTCGCCGCGGTCTCCGTCGCGCATCCTCACGGAATCCCTACGCCGGAGGCGCGGGTCGAGTCGACCGCATCGGCTACGGTCGGCGAGGAGGCACCGTGAAGATCCTGATCGCCGACGACGACCCGCAGATCCTGCGGGCGCTGAAGGTCACCCTCGGCGCGCGCGGCTACGAGATCGTCACCGCGGGCGACGGCCGCACGGCCCTCGACCTGGCCGCCACCGAGCACCCCGATCTCGTGATGCTCGACCTCGGCATGCCCCGTCTCGACGGCGTCGAGGTCATCGCGGGGCTGCGCGGCTGGTCGACCGTGCCGATCCTCGTCGTGTCGGGTCGCACCGACGCGGCCGACAAGGTCGAGGCGCTCGACGCCGGCGCCGACGACTACGTGACGAAGCCGTTCGCGATGGAGGAGCTGCTGGCGCGCATCCGGGCGCAGACCCGGCGGCTGCCGAGCGGAGCCGACGACGAGCATCCGGTGACGACGTTCGGCGACGTGCGCGTCGACCTGTCGGCGAAGACCGTCGAGCGGGGCGCGAACCGCGAGCCGGTGCGGCTCACCCCGACCGAGTGGAAGATCGTCGAGCTGCTGCTGCACAGCCCGGGCAAGCTGATCACGCGCGAGACGATCCTCACGCAGGTGTGGGGCCCGTTCCACGCGAAGGACACCGGCTACCTCCGCCTCTACTTCGCCCAGCTGCGCAAGAAGCTCGAGCCCGTGCCCGCGTCGCCCCGCTACCTCGTGACCGTGCTCGGCATGGGCTACCGCTTCGAACCCGACGAACCGCAGTCCTAACGGAATCCCTACGCTCGACCCCCTCTGAGCAGCCGATCGCACGCCTAACGTGTGATCACGCGTGCTTCGGCCTCGGAGCGTGCGATCGGAGGGTCCGCCGTGTCCACAGTGTCTGAGAGAAGCGGTCGCGACGGCGATGCGCTCGAACCGCAGCCGACGCGACCGGATGACTCGCGCCTCCGGAACTGGCTGCTCGACGGGCTGACCGAGAACTCGGGCGCCCACCAGGGGCCCCACGCCGAGAAGGTCGAGAAGACGCATTCGTGGTGGCGCGTCATGTGCCTGACCGGCGTCGACTACTTCTCGACCCTCGGATACCAGCCCGCCATCGCCGCGGTCGCCGCCGGTCTGCTGTCGCCGTTGGCGACCATCGTGCTCATCGCGCTCACGCTGCTCGGCGCGCTGCCCGTCTATCGCCGGGTCGCCCGCGAGAGCCCCCGCGGCGAGGGCTCGATCGCGATGCTCGAGCGGCTGCTGCCCTGGTGGGGCGGCAAGCTGTTCGTGCTGGTGCTGCTGGGCTTCGCGGCGACGGACTTCATGATCACCATCACGCTGTCGGCGGCCGACGCGACCGCCCACGCCGTCGAGAACCCGTTCACGCCCGAGTGGTTCCACGGGGCGGAGGTGCCGATCACGCTGTTCCTGATCGCGCTGCTGGCCGCCGTGTTCCTCCGCGGGTTCAAGGAGGCGATCGGCATCGCCGTGGTGCTCGTCGGGGTGTTCCTGACGCTGAACCTCGTCGTCATCGCGGTGTCGATCTTCCATGTCGCCGAGAACACCGTCGTGATCGGGAACTGGTGGCAGGCGCTCACGGTGCAGCACGGCAACCCTCTGGTGATGGTCGGCATCGCGCTGATCGTGTTCCCGAAGCTCGCGCTCGGCCTCTCCGGTTTCGAGACCGGCGTCGCCGTCATGCCGCAGATCACCGGCGACGCGACCGACACCGCCGAGCGACCCACGGGTCGCATCCGCGGCGCCCGCCGCCTGCTGACCACCGCGGCGATCATCATGAGCTCGTTCCTCATCCTGTCGAGCTTCGTCACGACCCTGCTGATCCCTCAAGAGCAGTTCCAGGCAGGAGGCGCGGCGAACGGCCGCGCACTGGCCTACCTCGCGCACGAGTACCTCGGTAACGGCTTCGGCACGATCTACGACATCAGCACCATCTGCATCCTGTGGTTCGCCGGGGCCTCGGCCATGGCCGGCCTGCTGAACCTCGTGCCGAGATACCTGCCCCGCTACGGCATGGCGCCGCAGTGGGCGCGCGCCGTGCGCCCGCTCGTGCTCGTCTTCACCGTCGTGGCCTTCATCATCACCATCGTGTTCGACGCCGACGTCGACGCCCAGGGCGGGGCCTACGCGACGGGAGTGCTCGTGCTGATCACCAGCGCCTCCGTCGCGGTCACCCTGTCGGCTCGGCGCGCACGCCAGTCGAAGCGCACGATCGGCTTCGGCGCCATCGCCCTGGTCTTCGTCTACACGACCATCGTCAACGTCGTCGAGCGGCCCGACGGCGTCAAGATCGCGGCGATCTTCATCGTGGGCATCATGGCCGTGTCGCTGTTCTCGCGGGTGCGCCGGTCGTTCCAGCTGCGGGCGACCTCGATCTCGTTCGACGACACCGCGCTCGGGTACGTGCGTGAGGACGCCGACGAGTACGGGTCGATCCGCGTGATCGCGCACGAGCCGGGGCGAGAGGTCGCCGAGATCTACAAGAAGAAGCTCAGCGCTGAGCGGCGGTACAGCGGCATCCCGCAGCGCTCGCCGGTCATCTTCCTGGAGGTGCACCCCGGCGACTCGTCGGACTTCGAGGAGGACCTCGTCGTCACCGGCTGCGTCGTGCACGGGTACCGGGTGATCCGCGTGACGAGCGGCGCGGTGCCGAACACGATCGCGTCGGTTCTGCTGGCGATCCGCGACGAGACGGGCGTCGTGCCCGACATCTACTTCGAGTGGACCGAGGGCAGCCCGCTGTCGAACATGGGGAGGTTCCTGGTGACGGGCGCCGGCGAGGTCGCACCCGTCACCCGCGAGGTCCTGCGCCAGGCCGAGCCGCACCGCTCGCGCCGCCCCGACGTGCACGTCAGCTAGCCCAGCGCCAGGCGCTCTGCGCTCGCCACGCCCCGGCCCGGCCCCGCCTCGCTCGCCCTACCCCGGCTCGCCCCGCCCCGCCCCGCCTCGCCTCGCCTCGCCCCGCCCCGCGATGAACCGCGTTCGCGAAGATGAACCGCGATAGATCGCAGTTCATCTTCGCGAACGCGGTTCATGACGTCATGCCCGTGAAGCGCCGACGGGCGATGCGAGCGGCCGCGGTCACGCGACGGGGGTCGAGCGGCACCCCGGCTGATCGAAGGAGTTCGGCGAGCCTCTCCGGCTGGACGAGGTCGATGTACTCGCAGTGCACGACGACGCGGATCGCGGGGTCACCGAGGAGGCGCCGGTCCCGCCGACTCCGCTCTCGCAGGACGTCTGCCGGTCGCCGTCCCTGCAACATCTCGGGGTCGGTCAGCTTGGCGTGGCCGTCGAACTCGATGGCCACTCCGAGCTCGGCCAGGAAGGCGTCGCATCGCCCGGCGAAGCGGCCCCGATCTCTGCAGACCCGTTGCAGCTCGACATGCGACAGGCCCAGTTCGAACAGGACGACGCGCAACAACGACTCCCCGGCGCTCTCGGCCAGGGGCGACGCGAATTCGAGGACGCGTCGCGCAGAGCGGTTGCCGGGATGCGACGGAGGGCCCAACCGGCCGAGCAGATCGGCTCGCCGCGAATCGAGGGCTCGGACGACCACCGGGTCCAGTGGTCGATCGCCGTGGGGCAGGACGAGCCGCCGCAGGACGGCGTCGACGCAGAGCACCGCGTCGGCGAACGACGCCGTCCGTGCGACGTCGACCGCGGTCCGTTCGATGGTCGTGAGCCGCAGCCCGTCATCCACGACCTGGTCGTCGGGTGCCACGATGCCGGGACGTCGCAGGAGGTGCGTGGACCTGCTGGTCGTCGAGCGTCTCGGGTCGAACACGGTCACCACGTCGCCGTAGTCGTCGTGCACGCGAGGCAGGCCCCATACGGCCGCGGCGGTGTGGTGTCCGATGACGCACTGTTCGTCGAGGCCGGCGGTCACGGCTCGGGTGAGGACCACATGCTGTCCGCGCGCGTCGAGTCCGCTCCAGACGTCTGCTGCGACGTAGACGCCCCTGTGGATGCGGATGAGATCGCCTCGCAGCGTCCTCAGCTGGAGGCGCCGCTGCTCTCTCGTCCCGGCGCCATGGCCGGCGGCGTAGACGATCGGGCAGCGGCGGGGGTCTGTCGGCGTCATGCACCGATCGTGGCGACCCGGAGTCGCCAGGCCGGCTCGCGCCTCCTGGGCTGTGTACCGAGACGGGCGGGACGCCGGTGTGGAGGAGTCGTCTCGTCGGCCTGTGAGCCGCGATGAACCGCGTTCGCGAAGATGAACCGCGATAGATCGCAGTTCATCTTCGCGAACGCGGTTCATCGCTGGGGCGGGGCGGGGCGGGGCGGTGCGGGGCTGGGTGGCAGGGCGGGGCGGCGCGGGCCGGG
>NZ_JAXCWG010000025.1:0-12258 GCF_034045195.1 Frigoribacterium sp. CFBP9030 | reverse complement strand
GACAATCCGCCACACGTCCAAACCTCCACGCATCCCGGGCGTGTCGCCGCCGAAAACCCCGGAAACATCACGATCCCGCCCCAGAACGCCGCACACGGCGTCTCCGACCCGGTCGACGGAGCCGGCGGACGCCTCGACGAGGGCGTCCCCGCCGCACGTGTCGGCTCTCCAACCGGGCAGGCGGACACGCGGCTACCCGGCTACCCGGCTACCCGAACACCCGGGACACCGGGACACCGGGACACCGGGACACCGGGACACCGGGACACGATCGAAGCGTGCGACCCGGACCTACGCCAGCGGCAGCAACTGGACCGCGCCGAGCGAGACGACCGCGATGAACAGCCACGACGCGAGACCGACGGCGACCGCGCGGCCTCCCGTCCGGACGAGCTTCTCGAAGCGGATCCCGGTTCCGAGTCCGAAGAGCGCGAGTCCGAGCAGAACCGTCTGGGCCACGTCGGCCGCACCGATCACGGTCTCGGGGATCGGCAGGAACGTGCGGATGACGACGGCGATCAGGAACCCGACGACGAACAACGGGACGATCGGCGGTCGCGTACCCGCGCCTCCCCCTCGTCGGCGGATGACCACCGAGGTGATCGCGACCACGGGTGCCAGCATGACCACCCGGGTCAGCTTGACCACGACGGCGATGGCGAGCGCGGAGGCTCCGGCGGTCTGAGCGGTGGCGACGACCTGCCCGACATCGTGGACGCTCGCCCCGGTCCAGGCGCCGAACTGCATGTCGGTGAGCCCGAGCGCGGCGCCGATCGGAGGGAGTATCGCGATCGCGGCGGTTCCGCAGAGAGTGACCAGGGCGACGGGCGTCGCTGCGTCGCGCCCTCGATCCCGAGTGACTGCGCTCATCGCACCGATCGCCGACGCGCCGCAGATCGAGAAGCCGGCCGCGAGGAGCAGCGGCTGATCACCGGGGAGTCGCGCCCACCGGCCGAGAGCCCATGTCACGAGGAACGTGGCCGCGAGGATCGCGATGACCACGACGATCGTCAGCCAGCCCAGACCGGCGACGTCGACGAGGCTGAGCTTCAGACCGAGGAGCACAACTCCGATGCGCAGCAGTCGCTTGGCCGAGAGGGTCAGACCCGGAGCGAGGACCCCGTCGAGAGCCGATCGAGCCTGCGGGATCTGCGCCACCAGGATGCCGAGCAGCACGCAGACCGTGAGGATCGGCGCCGCCGGAAGCACCAGATGCACACCCCACGCCAACCCCAGGGCGATCGCCGCGACCGCCACCCCCGGCACCCATGGCGCGCGTCGGCGCGAGATGTCAGGGGTCGAGGTCACGGGGAGTCCGGGTCAGACGCGGTTCTTGGCGGGGTTGATCAACGAGCCGATGCCCGAGATCGCGACCTCGACGGTCTGACCGGAGGTGAACGGGCCGATGCCGGCAGGGGTGCCGGTGAGGATCACGTCACCCGGCAGCAGGGTGAACACGTCGGTCACGTACTCGATCAGCTCGGGGATCTTGTGGATCATCTGCATCGTCGACTCGCGTTGCATGACCTCGCCGTCGACGCGGGTCTCGATGGTCGCGTCGCTCCAGTCGAACTCGTTCTCGATGTACGGACCGAGCGGCAGGAACGTGTCGTACCCCTTGGCGCGCGTCCACTGACCGTCGCTGTTCTGCACGTCGCGAGCCGTCACGTCGTTCGCGATCGTGTAGCCGAAGACGACGTCCTCGTAGTTCTCGGCCTTGACGCGCTTCGCGATCGAGCCGATCACGATGGCCAGTTCACCTTCGAAGTCGACCTGACCGACGTCCGGCGGCAGCTGGATCGAATCGCCGAAGCCGATGACCGTCGTGTTCGGCTTCATGAACAGGAGCGGCGCCTCCGGAGGGGTCTGCCCCAGCTCGTCGGCGTGGTCGTGGTAGTTCAGGCCGACCCCGACCACCTTGGAGCGGGGGATGACCGGCGCGAGGATCTTCGCCGACCGCAGCGAGATGCGCTCGCCCGTGGTCTCGTAGCCGCTGTACATCGGGTCGCCCGCGAGCACGATCAGCTCGCGCTCGTCGACGATGCCGTAACGGGGGTCTTCGCCGGGGGTTGCGAACCGTGCGATCTTCATGCGTCGAGCCTCGTCATCCATCCGTGAACATCGGGTCGCCGACCGTACTGGATGTCGGTCAGCTCGGCACGGAGCGACATCGTCAGCTCTCCGCCTTCGGCTGCGGGAGAGCCGATGTGCACGCCCTCGCCCTTCAGTTCGGCGATCGGCACGACGACCGCGGCGGTGCCGCACGCGAACACCTCGACGATGTCGCCCGAAGCCACACCGTCGCGCCACTCGTCGAGGGTGACCCGTCGACGCTCGACGCGGTGCCCCCGCGCCTCAGCCAGTTCGAGGATCGAGTCGCGGGTGATCCCCTCGAGGATCGAGTCGCTGTCCGGGGTGACCAGGGTGCCGTCCCGCTTGACGAGCACGACGTTCATGCCGCCGAGCTCTTCGATGTAGTTGCTCTCGGACGAGTCGAGGAACAGCACCTGCTGGCAGCCGTTCTCGTAGGCCTCCTGCTGCGGGAGCAGGGACGAGGCGTAGTTGCCGCCCGTCTTCGCCGCACCCGTGCCTCCTTTGCCGGCCCTCGCGTAGTTCGTCGTCAGCCAGATCGAGACCGGCGAGACGCCGCCCGTGAAGTACGCACCCGCGGGGCTGGCGATCACGTGGTAGGCCACCTCGTGGGCGGCGCGAACACCGAGGAACGCCTCGGTCGCGATCATGAAGGGCCGCAGGTACAGGCTCGTCTCGGGCGCTGAGGGTACCCAGTCGAGATCGGCGCGGACCAGCTGCCGGACGGACTCGACGAAGTCGTCGGTGCTCAGCTCGGGCAGGGCGAGCCTGCGCGCCGAGCGCTGCAGCCGCCGGGCGTTCGCCTCGGGGCGGAACGACCAGACCGACCCGTCGGCGTGACGATAGGCCTTCATGCCCTCGAAGATCTCTTGCGCGTAGTGCAGCACCGAGGCCGACGGGTCGAGCTGCAGCGGGCCGTAGGCGTGGACGGCCGCTTCGTGCCACCCGCCCTCGAGGCTCCAGCGGATGGTGACCATGTGGTCGGTGAAGTGCTTGCCGAAACCCGGGTCGGAGAGGATGACCTCTCGCTCGGCCGCATCGCGTGCGGTCGACGACGGCCTGAGGTCGAACTGCAGACCGAACCCGGACGAGGTGCCGTCGGTCGGAGCGTCGGTGGTGGTCATGATGCCCTTCGAGCAGAGGCGGAGGAGGACGCGGACGGCGCGGGGCCGGCGGTCTGCAGACGCTCGGCGATCGCCGAGCCGATCTCGGCGGTGGTGCGGGGGGCCGCCGAGGAGGCGCGGGTCGAGCGGTCGGCGATGTCGCCCTCGACCGCGGTCGTCACGCGTGCCGCGGCGTCGGGCAGCCCGAGGTGCTCGAGCAGCAGGGCCACCGAGAGGATCGCCGCCGTCGGGTCGGCCTTCTGCTGCCCGGCGATGTCGGGGGCCGAGCCGTGCACCGGCTCGAACATGCTCGGGAAGACGCCGTCGGGGTTGATGTTCGCCGACGCCGCGAGACCGATGCCCCCGCTGACGGCGCCCGCGAGGTCGGTGAGGATGTCTCCGAAGAGGTTGTCCGTCACGATGACGTCGAACCGCGACGGGTCGACGACGAGGTGGATGGTGGCCGCGTCGACGTGCTGGTAGTCGATCGTCACGTCGGGGTACTCGGCCGCGACCGAGTCGACGAGCCGCTGCCAGAGGCCACCGGCGAACACGAGCACGTTGGTCTTGTGCACCAGCGTGAGACGACCGCGCCGAGCCCGCGCCTTCTCGAACGCGAAGCGGACAACGCGCTCGACGCCGTGCGCGGTGTTCACGCTGACCTCGTTGGCGATCTCGTGCGGCGTGCCCTGGCGGAGGACCCCGCCGTTGCCGACGTAGGGACCCTCGGTGCCCTCTCGGACGACCACGAAGTCGACCTGGCCCGGATCGGCGAGGGGCGACGGGACACCCGGGTAGACCAGCGTCGGACGCAGGTTGACGTAGTGGTCGAACGCGAATCGCAGCTTGAGCAGCAGACCGCGCTCGATGATGCCCCCGCGCAGACGCGGGTCGCGCGGATCGCCGCCGACCGCGCCGAGCAGGATGGCGTCGTGCGACGACAGCGCCTCGAGGTCGTCGTCGGTCAGGATGTCGCCCGTCTCGAGGTAGCGGGCCGCACCGAGTCGGAACTCGGTCACCTCGAACACGGCGTCGTCGCCCGTCGCGGCGTCGAGCACCTTGAGAGCCTCGGCCACGACCTCGGGGCCGATGCCGTCGCCGGGAACGGCGGCGAGTCGGACGGTGCGCGACATGGGACTCCTCAGCGTCTCGGGATGGACCGGCACCACTTTACCCGTGCGCACCGACACCGCAGACGGTCAGTCGTGGGCCGACGCGCGACGCAGGGACACCAGCGCCACCACGACGGCGACGACCATCACGCCGGCCCCGACTCCGGCGGTCGCGACGAGACCCTCGTCGAAGGCGTGGGTGGCCGCGTCGAGGAGGCGACCGGCGACGGAGGCGTCGAGGGACCCCGCTGCGGACACCGCGCCTCCTAATGTCTCTCGGGCGGCGTCTCCGGCCTCGGCGGGCACCCCGTCGGGGATCACGAGGCTGCCCCGGTAGATCGCCGTGAGCATGCTGCCGAGCACGGCGGTGCCGAGCACGGCGCCGACCTCGTAGGCGGTCTCGGAGACGGCCGACGCCGCCCCGGCGCGGGCCGGCGGGACGGCCGCGATGATCTGATCGTTCGAGATCGTCTCGGCGGCCCCGACCCCCAGCCCGACGAGCGCGAACGCGACGACGAAGAGCACCACCGGCGCCTCGGCCCCCGACAGCCACACCGTCGCGTACCCGATCGCGGCGGACGCCAGCCCGGCGGCGACGATGACGCGCGGTGTCACCCTCCGGACGATCGGCACCACGATCAGACCGGCGACGATCATGACCGCGAGACCCGGCACCAGGGTCAGGGCCGCCTGGAGGGGCCGCAGCCCGACGACCAGCTGGAGGTGCTGCGTCGTGAAGAAGAGGAACCCGACCAGCGAGAGGATGGCGAGCAGGTTCACGACGATCGAGCCGGCGAACACCGGGTTCGAGAAGAGCCGCACGTCGAGCAGCGGGCGCTCGCGGCGCAGCTGACGGCGCACGAAGAGCCAACCCGAGGCGATCCCGAGGGCGGCGAGGGCCACGACGTCGACACCGGGGCCGTGCGTCGCCAGCAGTTTGATCGCGGCGACGACCGGCGCCATCGCCGTGAGCGAGAGCAGCACCGACACGGGGTCGAACGGCCCCGGCTCGGGGTCGCGGCTCTCGACGAGCAGGATCGGGGCGAGCACCAGCAGCGGCACGAGCACCGGGACCGCGATCAGGAAGATCGATCCCCAGGCGAAGTGCTCGAGCAGGATGCCCCCCACGATGGGCCCGAGCGCCGACCCGGCGGCGAACCCGCTCGCCCAGATCGCGATCGCCAGACGACGCTGGTCGCGGTCGAGGAACGTGCTGCGCAGCAGCGAGAGCGTCGCCGGCATGATCATCGCGCCGAAGAAGCCCAGCACGGCGCGAGCCGCCACCAGTGTGCCGGCGTCGGGCGCGAAGGCGGCCCCGAGCGACACCAGGGCGAAGCCCGAGGCGCCGATCAGCAGCAGCCGCCGGCGACCGAACCGGTCGCCCAGGGACCCCATCGCCACGAGCAGCCCCGCGAGCACGAGCGAGTAGACGTCGACGATCCAGAGCTGACCCGCCGCGCTCGGACGCAGCGCGGTCGAGATCTCGGGCAGCGCGAAGCTCAGCACGGTGTTGTCGATCGACACGAGCAGCACCGGCAGCATGAGCACCACGAGGGCCGCCCATTGGCGGGTGCCGGCCCGGGTGGGCGTGCCGACGGCGGAGGAGGCGCGGGTCATGGTGCGGGGTCGCTTTCGTGATGAGTGGCGGGGCGGGACGGACGGGGCCGCGGGCGGAGTCGGGCGGGATCGTCTGGCGTCGACGCGTGCTCGGCACCGGAAACCGTCCAGGCGGTACAGTAAACCGTCTGGACGGTACAGTATCAGAATGAGTCCTCGACCGTCGGCCCGCGAGAAGATGCTCGACGCCTTCGAACTGCTGGTCGTCGACGGCGGCGAACGCGCCGCGACGTTCGACGCCGTCGCCGCGTCGGCCGGCGTCTCGAAGGGCGGGCTGCTGTACCACTTCCCCAGCCGCGAAGCGCTCGTCGACGGCGTCGTCGACCGGCTCGCGGCACTCCTCGACGACGACGTGCACCGCATGACCACCGCCCCCGACGGGGCGATCGACTACTTCCTCCGCACCTCCTCGCCCCCGCCCGTCATCGCCGAGGCGCCGTTCGACCGCTGCATCAGCACCGTCGCCCACCTCGCCTCGAGCGGTCAGTGGCCGCGTGCCGTCGACGCGCTCACCGACATGCAGCAGCGCTGGTACGACGTCGTGCTCGACGCGGTCGGCGACCCCGCCGTCGCGCGCATCGTGTCGCTCGTGTCGGACGGCCTCTACTTCGGACCGGGGCAGTCGACGGCGGCGTCGGGGGCGGTCGACCCGAACCGCGCCTCCATCGACGAGGTCATCGCGGTGCTGCGGCGCCTCTCCGACGCACGCTGAGACCGGGTCGGGTCAGCCTCGCGTCAGCCGACGACGATGCAGGCGGGGCTGCCGATCGAGAAGACGTCGACGGGCGCGCCGGGCAGACCGGTCTCGGGGTCGAGCGGGAGCACCGACACCGTGTTGGAGGCCTGGTTCGCGCAGTAGAGCATGCCGGGGGTGATGGCGAAGTGACGGGGCCACTCACCACCGCAGGGCGCCTCGCCGACGAGGGCGAGCCGGTCGCCCTCGACCGAGAAGACGCTGATCGTGTCTCGACCGCGCGTCGCGACGTACACCCGACCGGCGTCGACCGCGACGTGCGACGGCAGGATGTCGGGAGTCGACGACGATCCCTCGAACACCTCGACCGAGTGGTCGACGACGAGCTTCTCGCCGACGCGACGGAGCACGTGCAGTCGCGCATCGAGCTCGCCCACGACGACGAGCCGGTCGTCGAGCCACACGAGGTGCCGGGGCCCGGAGCCCGAGGGCAGGGGGTGGACGGCGATCTGCTCGGGGTCGAGCGTGATCGGGTCGACGACGTACTCGACGAGCCGGTCGGTGCCCAGATCGCTGACGACGATGGTGCCCCAGGGCGTCGGGGTGGCCTGGTGGGCGTGCGGGCGCTCCTGCCGATCGAGCACGGGGCCGTGCCCGACGGGCAGCGCGAGCGATCGAGTCACCCGGGCCGGGTCGGACGGGTCGCCGGAGAGCACGCCGATGCCGCCGGCCACGTAGTTCGCGACGACGAGGGCGCCCGACACCGGATCGACGACGAGATGGCAGGGAGAGGAGCCGCCCGAGGAGGCGCTGCTCGCGGCCACGAGGGAGCCTGCGGACACCGTGTACGACAGCACCCGGCCCTCGGCGGTCTCGGACGCCGCGTGCAGGGCCCCGTCGACCACGACGAGGAACGACGGGTCGTCCGCCTCGACGACCTGCGCGGCCTGCCACGGGACGCCCGGCGCCGGACGCTCGAGCACCGTGATGCCCGCGCCGCGGCCGCCGCTGGTCGGCGTGTAGGAGCCGATGTAGAGGCGCTCGGGCGCGGGGACGGCCGTGCCGTCGAGGCCCGGGGTGCTCATCGCGTCAGCTCCGCCCGCCGGCCGCGGGGCCGGTCGGCTCGGTGCCGTTCGCGATGCGCTCGTGATGGTGGATGACCTCGCCGACGATGAAGTTCAGGAACTTCTCGGCGAAGGCGGGGTCGAGGTGCGACTGCTCGGCGAGCTGACGCAGCCGCTGGATCTGGACGCGCTCGCGCTCGGGGTCGCTGGCCGGCATGCCCGCCGCGGCCTTCAGGTGACCGACCGACTGCGTGAACTTGAAGCGTTCGGCCAGCAGGTGGACCAGCGCCGCGTCGATGTTGTCGATGCTCTGCCGGATGCCGGTCAGTTCGTCGATCGCTGCCCGGTCGGTGCTGCTGAGGGGGCTGTCCGCCCCGAGAGGACTGTCGAGTGCCATTCACCGAGCCTAGCGAAGGCAGCCCCCACGAGACCGAGGAGGCGCGCCCCGGGATCTCGGGGCGCGCCTCCTCGGTGGGGTGCTCGGGTCAGTCGACCAGGGTCAGCGTGACCTCGACGTTGCCGCGCGTGGCGTTCGAGTACGGGCACACGTGGTGCGCCGCGTTGGCGAGCTCTTGACGACGCTCGGGCTCGACGTTCGGGGTGTAGATGTCGAGCTCGACGGCCAGGCCGTATCCGCCCTCGCCGTTGCCGCCGATGCCGACGCTCGCGGAGACGGACGAGTCGGTCGTGTCGACGCCGAGCTTCTTGCCGGCGCCGTGCATCGCACTGAGGAAGCAGGCGGCGAAGCCGGCCGCGAACAGCTGCTCGGGGTTCGTGCCCTCGCCGGAACCACCCAGTTCTTTGGGCGGACGGGTGTCGAAGTCGAGACGGTCGTCTTCGCTTCGGACGTGACCGTCACGGCCCCCGCCGGAAGCGTGGGCGATGGCGGTGTATGCGATTTCCAGTGTCATGCGAGCAAGCGTGTTCCACGAGTCTGGGCGCTTGCTGAGGAGGCCAGCCGCTGCTCGAGACCGGCCCGCACACCCGGCCATTCGTCGACGAGGATCGAGTAGACGGCCGTGTCGCGCCACGACCCGTCGGCCCGACGCTGCATCCGCCGCTGCACGCCCTCGAAGGTCGCGCCGAGACGGAGGATGGCCGCCCGCGAGCGGTCGTTCAGCACGTCGGCCTGCAGCTGGATGCGGCCGAACCCGTGCTCGAAGGCGTGACCGAGCACGAGCAGCTTCGTCTCGGCGTTGACGCCGGAACCCCAGACCTCGGGCGCGTAGGCCGTCCAGCCGACGTGCGCCGACTCGTTCGCCAGGTCGAACAGCCCCAGCGTGGTCGTGCCGACGAGAGCCCCCGAGGAGGCGCTGCGCACGCCGAACACGCTGGCGGACTCCCATAGCAGGTAGCCCTCGACGAACCGCGCCCAGTCGTCGTAGTCGGCACGGTAACCGGCCGGGCCGCCACCCCAGCCGCCCGCGAACACCTCGGGGCGGCCGATGGCGGCGTGCAGCTCGGGCAGATCGGAGGGTTCGAGCGGACTCACCGTGACGAGAGAGCCGGACAGGGAGGCGGGGGCCGGGCGACGCGCGGTCATCGGACCGACCGGGTCAGCCGAGCAGGTCGTGACGGACGACGATCGCGTCGCGACCGGGGCCGACGCCGATGGCCGAGATGCGGGCGCCGCTCATGGCCTCGACGGCGAGGACGTACTCTCGGGCCGCCTTCGGGAGGTCGTCGAAGGTGCGGGCGCCGGTGATGTCTTCGGTCCAGCCGGGGAAGTCCTCGTAGATCGGCGTCGCGTGGTGGAAGTCGCTCTGCGAGACGGGCACCTCGTCGTGGCGGACGCCGTCGACGTCGTACGCGACGCAGACCGGGATCTTGTCGAGACCGGTCAGCACGTCGAGCTTGGTCAGCACGAAGTCGGTCACGCCGTTGATGCGCGCGGTGTAGCGGGCGATCGGGGCGTCGTACCAGCCGCACCGACGCGGGCGACCGGTCGTCGTGCCGAACTCGAAGCCGTTCGCCCGCAGGAACTCGCCCGAGGCGTCGAAGAGCTCGGTCGGGAACGGGCCGGCGCCGACGCGCGTCGTGTACGCCTTGACGATGCCGATGACGCGCTCGATGCGGCCCGGTCCGATGCCCGAACCCGTCGACGCACCGCCGGCCGTGGCCGACGACGAGGTGACGAACGGATAGGTGCCGTGGTCGACGTCGAGCATGGTCGCCTGACCGGCCTCGAACAGCACGATCTTGTCGGCCTCGAGCGCCTGGTGGATCTCGAGCGCCGTGTCGGCCACCATGGGCCGCAGCCGCTCGGCGTACGACAGCAGCGACTCGACGACCTCGTCGACCTCGATGGCCCGACGGTTGTAGATCTTGACGAGCAGGTGGTTCTTCTGGTCGAGCGCCGCCTCGACCTTCTGACGCAGGATGCCCTCGTCGAAGATGTCTTGGATGCGGATTCCGACGCGGTTGATCTTGTCGGCGTAGGTCGGGCCGATGCCGCGACCGGTGGTGCCGATCTGGCGCTTGCCGAGGAACCGCTCGGTCACCTTGTCGAGCGTGCGGTGGTAGTGCGTGATGACGTGCGCGTTGGCGCTGACCCGCAGACGCGAGACGTCGATGCCCCGGGCGATCAGCGCGTCGAGCTCGTCGAAGAGGACCTCGATGTCGACGACGACGCCGTTGCCGATCACCGGCGTCACGCCGGGCGAGAGGATGCCCGAGGGCAGCAGGTGCAGCGCGTACTTCTGGTCGCCGATCACGACCGTGTGACCGGCGTTGTTGCCGCCGTTGAACTTGACGACGTAGTCGATGCGGCTCGAGAGCAGGTCGGTGGCCTTGCCCTTGCCCTCGTCGCCCCACTGGGCTCCGATGATCACCACTGCGGGCATGGTTGCCTCCTCATGTCGGGGGAACGCACCGGCTGAGGTGCACTTGAGTCTATCGACAGCCTTCTCACAGCTGCCCGGCGACTGTACTGGCGCATTTGTGGTCTCGTACGACAAACTACGGGGATGAGTCTCGTCGCCGGGGTCGACTCCTCGACCCAGAGTTGCAAAGTCGTCGTCCGTGACCTGTCGACGGGCGAGCTCGTCCGGCAGGGCACGGCCAAGCACCCCGAGGGCACCGAGGTGCCCCCCGACGCCTGGTGGGAGGCGCTGGTCGCCGCGATCGCCGCGGCCGGCGGCCTGGACGACGTCGCGTCGATCTCCATCGCCGGGCAGCAGCACGGCATGGTCGCGCTCGACGCCGACGGCGAGGTCGTGCGCGACGCGCTGCTCTGGAACGACACCCGCAGCGCCCCCGCCGCCCGCGACCTGATCGCCGAGATCGGCGCCGACGAGTACGCCCGGCGGACGGGCACCGTGCCCGTCGCGTCGTTCACCGCCACGAAGCTGCGCTGGCTGCGCGACGCCGAGCCCGAGAACGCCGCCCGGGTCGCGGCCGTGGCCCTGCCGCACGACTGGCTGACGTGGCGACTGCTCGGGTACGGGACCCGCGCCTCCTCGGCTCTCGGCCCCGACCTCGACGCCCTCGTCACCGACCGCTCGGACGCCAGCGGCACCTCGTACTGGAGCCCCGCCGACGACGGGTACGACCTCGAGCTGTTCGAGCGCGCCCTCGGGCGGCCCGGGCGCGAGGCCGTCGGCAGCGATCGAGGTGACGCGTCCGGGGGTGTCGTGGCGGGTGACCGGACCGAGAGCGTCACCTCGGCGACCGATGGCCGCGTCGTGCTGCCTCGCATCCTTCAGGCCGAGGAGGCGGCGGGCACGACGATCGCGCACGGTGCCGTCCCCGCGGGGATCGTCGTCGGTGCGGGAGCGGGCGACAACGCCGGCGCCGCGCTCGGGCTCGACGCCACCGTGGGCGACCTCGTCATCAGCATCGGCACGAGCGGCACGGCCTTCGCGGTCACCGACTCCCCCGTCACCGACCCGAGCGGCACCGTCGCCGGGTTCGCCGACGCCGCCGGCGGGTACCTCCCGCTCGTCGCGACCCTCAACGCCGCCCGTGTGCTCGCCTCGATCGGCTCGCTGCTCGGCGTCGACCACGACGAGTTCGCCCGACTCGCCCTCGCGGCCGAACCCGGCTCGGGCGGGCTGTCGCTCGTGCCGTACTTCGAGGGCGAGCGCACCCCCGACCTGCCCGAGGCGACCGCCACCCTCTCGGGGCTGACCCTGGCCTCGACCACCCGCGAGAACCTCGCCCGCGCCGCCGTCGAGGGGATGCTCTCGGCGCTCGCCGACGGCGCCTCCGCCGTGCGCGACCAGGGCGTGGACGTGCGCCGCGTGCTCCTGATCGGCGGGGCGGCCCTCAACCCCGCCGTCCAGGCCGTCGCCGCCCAGGTCTTCGACGTGCCGGTCGTCGTGCCCGAACCCGGCGAGTACGTCGCCGACGGCGCGGCCCGCCAGGCGGCCTGGGCCCTCTCGGGGAGCCGGCCCCGATGGGGGCTGTCGACCAGCGCCTCCTTCGATCCGGAGCCTCGACCGGGCATCGGCACCCGCTACCGCGCGGCCCAGGCGCTGGGGTCGCTCGCGCGCCCGTAGGCGTGCGGGGTGCGGCGGGTTCCCGTCATCGGCGGGGGGGCAGCGCTGGCCCGCCGCCGATGGCGCGGGCCCGCCGCA
>NZ_JAXCWG010000024.1:0-12655 GCF_034045195.1 Frigoribacterium sp. CFBP9030 | reverse complement strand
GGGGGCGGCCCCGCGCCCCCGGGGGGCGGGGGGGTTGGGGGGGGGGGTGGGGGGGGGGGTGGGGGGCGGGGTCGGGGGCTCGGCCGGGGTCGAGGGCGGGGTCGAGGGCGGGGCCGGGCGCGGGGCCGGGTCCGGGCGCGGGGCCGGGGTCGGCTCCGGCGGGCGGGGTGCGGTCGATCAGGCCGGTCGCGACGACGCCCGCGACGACCACGGCGATGCCGACGACCGCGACGGGCGAGAGCCGTTCGCCGAGCAGCAGCACCGCGAGCAGCGCGCTGACCGCCGGTCCGGTGCCGCGGGCCGTGGCGTACACCGTCGAGAGGGAGCCCGCCGCGTAGCCGCGCTGCAGCACGGTCATGTAGACGACGTGCAGCACGGCCGAGACTCCTGCGCCGATCGCAAGACCCGCGAGACCCCCGCCGAGCCCGCCGGTGAATGGGACGACGGGCAGCCAGAGCACCGCGCTGGCGACGGCGCCCCACCACAGGAAGGGCGTGCCGATGCGGCTGACGCCGTGGGCGACGATGTTCCACGAGGCGTGGCAGACGGCGGCGGCGAGGACGAGGAGGAGCGCGGCGGAAGACATGGCGGCACCCTTCTACCGTGTCGAGGTGACGCGCCGGGTCCGGAGGCGCGGGCGGCACCGCATCGAGGTGACGCGAACGGGGGCCTGCGGCGGCTCGAGGGCCCGTTTCGGGTCACCTCGACGCACGGGGCAGGAGGCGCGGGTCGGCGCGACGCGCGAGGCGGGCATCGAAGTGACGCGTTCGGGGGCCTGCTGCGGCTCGAGGGGCCGTTTCGGGTCACCTCGACGCGCCGGGCAGGAGGCGCGGGGCAGGAGGCGCGGGTCGGGTCAGAGCGCGGAGGGCACCGCGTCGAGGGGGTTGGCCCGGGCCCGCGCGGGGAGGCCCGCCCGGACGGAGCGCCCGGCCTCCGACGACGGCTTGCGGTGCGCCTGCTCGGCGGCGAGCACGGCGAAGGCGTCGCCGAAGGCTCCGCGCGGCAGCCGCTCGACCACGGCGCGCACGAACCCGGGCGCCCAGTCGTCGGGCGCGGCTCCGCTCACGTCGAGACTCGTCGCGCGCTCGAGCAGATGCCCCTCGACGTCGAGCTCGGCCGCCACCGACGGCCACATGTGGCGCTCGATCACCTCGGCCACGCGCCTCCCCCGGTCGTCGCTCCAGCCCGCACCGGCCGCGAAGACCCGGGCGACGTCGGCTCCGGCCCGTTCGAACGGCACCGTGTGGCTGTCGAACGAGGGAGCCAGCCCGAGGTCGTGCAGCATCGCCGCCACCCAGAGCAGCTCGACGTCGACCTCGAGCCCCTCGGAGGCGCCGAGCTCGGCCGCGAAGGCGAACGACCGCAGGCTGTGGTCGGCGAGCGCCGGCGACGCGTGCGCCCGCACGACGGCGAGCGCCCTCTCGGCGACGGGGGTCGGCGGGGTGAGCAGGCGATCGAGGCGCGAGGAGTCCGTCATGGGAGCGAATCTACGAGTCGACGCGTCCGGCCACCAGTGGCAGTGTCGCCACCGGGGCCGAGAGACTGCCGGCCGCGCTGCGTCGCCCCCCGCTTCGTCGCTCCCCACTGCATCGATGTGACGCGAACAGGGCCGTCCCGCGGCTCGAGGGCCCCTTTCGAGTCACCTCGATGCGCAGAGTGGGAGGCGCGGGGTGGGAGGCGCGGGCGGGGAAGGAGGCGCGGGCCGGCGGGCCGCTCTGCATCGAAGTGACGCGAAAGCGGACCTTGCGCGGTTCGAGGGGTCCTTTCGGGTCACCTCGATGCGCCGGGCGGAGGCGCGGGTGGGCAGCTCTGCGTCGAGGTGACGCAGAGGGGGCCCTCCCACGGGTCGAGGGGTCCTTTCGGGTCACCTCGATGCGGCGCGGCCGCAGCGCGGCGCGGGTCAGCGGGCGGCGCGACCGCGCAGCATCCGGGCGAAGAACGCCGTCGCGAGACCCACCGCCACGAGCACGGCGGCGAGGCCGCTGACCACCTGCCCGACCGGGTAGGCGCCCGGCACGCCGAGCGTCACGAGCCCGATCGCGAAGCGGACCAGCGCCAGCGCGCCACCGGCCGTCAGCAGCGCCGAGGTGACGCGCGCGCTCGTGCGCGAGCTGCGGATGCCGCGCACGACGTGCGGCAGCAGCAGCGCGAAGATGTACGCGGGGTACGCCGTGGCGACCGTCGAGTACAGCCGCACGACCCCCTGGTCGAGGTCGACGGCGAGATCGGCGGCGCGACCCGTCGGCTCGGCCGCGACGAAGAGCAGCACCTCGACGACGAACACCGCCACGAAGACGAGCGCTCCGGGCAGCCCCGAGACGAGTCGCAGGGTGCGGGGCGCGTCGTAGGCGCGGGCGACCTGGGTGCCGGCGAGCAGCAGACCGGTGAAGAGCAGCAGCTTGGCGAGCAGGTCGGTCGCGTTCTCGAACGGCAGGAGGCGGTCGACGGCCTCGTAGACCGGCGGCGTGATCAGCGCGAAGGCGAGGGCGACGGTGAACGCCGAGGCGACGACGATCGGGTTGCGGCCGCGGATGGCGCCGGGGAGGCGCGTGAGGGCCAGGGCCGCCAGCACGGCGACCACGAGGAATGCGATGGTCATGTCACCCCAGGGTGTCTTGGATTCGGTGCGCCTGCTCGGTGTCGGCCGCGAGACGCCGCGCCTCGCGTTGCGCCGCGGCGAGACGATCGGCGACCAGGTCGTTCAGGTCGACGTCCGAGAGGCGGGTGAGCGCGTCGGATCTCGCGCCGCGCCTCCATCCTGCCTCCTCCAGCGTGAGAACACCTGCGGCGGCGAGCCCGCCCGTCCACGAGGTGCCGGCGATGAGGGCGATCTCGATCAGCTGCGACGGGCGGAGCTTCGGGGTGTTGATGGCCGCCGAGACGTTCGACGGCGCGATGCGCCAGCGCTCGGTGAGGGTCGCGCGGAGGCCGCCCGGGTCGACGGCGTCGATCCAGGTGCGGACGGAGCCGGGGAGGGGCGGGTCGCGCTGGTCGCGGACCCCGGCGAGTGCGTCGCGCGAGCCGGGCGCCTGCCGGTCGAGCAGCACGACGAGGGCGTCGGCGAGCTCGATCTGGGCCAGCACCTCGGCGGGCGTCGGGGCGGTCGGGCGACCGGCGAGGTCGGCGTAGCGGTCGAACGAGGTGAGCGCGTCGGCAGGCGCGACGCCGGCCACGCGGGCTGCGGCGACGACCTGCGCCTCGGGCACCCGACCGCGCAGCAGCTGCGCCTGCAGGGTGCTGCGACTGACGCCGAGCGCCCGGGCGAGCGGGAGCGCGGCCGTCGGCAGGCCGACGGACTCGGCCCAGGCCCGGAACTCGCCGGAGGGGAGCGACATGCGCCTCTCCTCTCGAGTGGGTGGGGCCCTGCGGCGTCGCGGATCGCCCGAGAGTGACGGACTTCTGTCATTCTCGCAGGAACTATGTATTCTTGACACCGGGGAAGCGCCGCGCACGGTCGATTGCCAGGGCATCAAGAGGGGTGCGTCACGGGGGTGATCGGCTCGACGACTGTAGTCGAGCCGGGACGGCCGAGACCGTGCGCGGGCGCTCCTGTCGACCCGCGCCTCCTCGGCTCCGGTGCCTTCTCGGCTCCGATGGGCCCGGCTGGCTCCGCTGCGCTACTGGAAGCTGAGGGTGTCGTCGGGCGCGATCGTCATGGCGTAGCTGACGGTGAAGGGGACGTCCTCGTCGATCGTGTAGGCGAGGCCGTCGAACAGCGACTGCGCCTGGACGACCAGGTGGGCCGTGCCCGGCGCCTCGTCGACCAGCCACTGCCCGGGCGTCGACGACGGCACCACGGCGACCGTCGGGTGCTCGACGATCGACCAGGCCGGCTCGTCGAGCAGCCGGTCGTCGACCTGCCGGCCGAACGGGCAGCCGGCGGGCAGCAGCACCTTCTGGGTGACGCACGACTCGTCGAGCTGGCGGTCGAGCTGCTTCTGCAGCACGGCCGCGAACGACGCGCGCGGCTCGACGTCGACCGCGACGGCCGTCGTCGAACCGACCGCCGACGCGCTGACCTCGACGGGGTCGGCGTGCAGGTAGGTGCTGTCGTGCGACAGCTCGAAGCGCGACGGCGCCAGCACCGTGAAGCGCGTCGTCACGTCGCCGCTCGTGGTCGTGACCTCGCGCCCGTCGACCTCGAAGCGGGGGTCGTTGCGCGGGGTGACGTCGATCGTGGCGGTCGGCTTCTGCTCGAAGCTCCACTGGTCGAAGAACAGGAACCGCTTGCCCGCCTCGCGCACCACGAACTGCGACTCGCCCGCGACGCCGTCGAGCGTGTAGGCGAGGGTGACCGTGCGCGTGCCGTCGCCGAGGGGCAGCTCGGACACCTCGCGCACGTCGTCGAGTCCGCCGAGCGACGGGACCTCGAGCAGGCTGTCGTCGAGATCGTCGGTGGGCTCGACGCCGGCGAGGGTCAGCGCGCTCGAGACGTCGCCGCGGTCGACGGCGTCCATGTAGCCGCGGGCGAAGCCGCCGGCGCTGTACACGGTCGCGTTCAGGGCGGCGACGGTCACGACGAACGCGACGACCACGAGGAGCGCCGCGCCTCCCCAGATCGCGACGAACGTCCGATTCCGTGAGGCGGGTCTCCTCTCCCCCACAGCAGAAGACATGCCCACAGTGTAGGTGGGCGCGGGTCACGGAACGCCGTGGAGTCGAGGAGGCGCGGGTAGATTGGATCCGCTCCCCGCGCCTCCTCGGTCCCTCCGGGCCTCGTCGAAAGGTCCCGTCCGCTCGTGCCCGTCGCCCTCTCCGCCGAACAGCAGGCCGTGTTCGACGCCATCGAGAACACGCGCGAGCACATCTTCGTCACCGGGCGAGCCGGCACCGGCAAGTCGACGCTGCTGAACCACCTGTCATGGAACACCGAGAAGCAGGTCGTCATCTGCGCGCCGACCGGCGTCGCGGCGCTGAACGTCGGCGGGCAGACGATCCACTCGCTGTTCCGTCTGTCGATCGGCCTGATCGCCGACCACGACATCGACCAGAAGCCCGAGCTGCGCAAGCTGCTGAACACCATCGACACCCTCGTGATCGACGAGGTCTCGATGGTGAACGCCGACCTGATGGACGCCATCGACCGGTCGCTCCGCCAGGCGCGGCAGCGCAGGTCCGAGCCGTTCGGCGGGGTGCAGGTCGTGCTGTTCGGCGACCCGTACCAGCTGCCGCCGGTGCCGGGCGACGCCGAAGAGCGCGCGTACTTCCGAGACAACTACCGCTCGATGTGGTTCTTCGACGCCCACGTGTGGGACGACGCGTCGCTGCGCATCTACGAGCTCGCGTTCATCCACCGGCAGACCGAGGGCGACTTCAAGGAGATGCTGAACGCCGTGCGGCACGGTCGGGTGACGGCCGAGATCGCCGGTCACCTCAACGGGGCGGGCGCCCGCCCCGTCCCCGCCGACTCCGACGCGATCACGCTCGCGACCCGCAACGACACCGTCAACCGCATCAACAAGGTCGAGCTCGAGCGGCTGCCCGGCAAGGTGCTGACCGCCAAGGCCGAGGTCAGCGGCGAGTTCGGCGGCAGGTCGTTCCCCGCCGACGAGGCCCTCGAGCTGAAGCGCGGTGCGCGGGTGATGTTCCTCCGCAACGACAGCGACCAGCGCTGGGTCAACGGCACGACCGGCACGGTGACGAAGGTGCGCGACACCGTGTTCGTCGAGGTCGACGGCGAAGAGCACGAGGTGCAGCCCGCCGTCTGGGAGAAGTACAGCT
Source organism: Frigoribacterium sp. CFBP9030 (assembly GCF_034045195.1). Classification (NCBI taxonomy): domain Bacteria; kingdom Bacillati; phylum Actinomycetota; class Actinomycetes; order Micrococcales; family Microbacteriaceae; genus Frigoribacterium; species Frigoribacterium sp. CFBP9030. Next base: position 6,934 of record NZ_JAXCWG010000024.1, on the reverse strand, counting down.
ACAGCTACTCGCAGTCGACGAAGCAGCTCCGCAAGGACGTCGTCGCCGAGTTCACGCAGTTCCCGTTGCGGTTGGCCTGGGCGGTGACCATCCACAAGTCGCAGGGCAAGACCTACGACAGCGCGATCGTCGACCTCGGGTCGCGGGTGTTCAGCGCGGGGCAGACGTACGTGGCGCTCAGCCGCATCACGTCGCTCGAGGGGTTGTACCTGTCGCGCCCACTGAGGCCCGCCGACATCATCGTCGACCTCGACGTGCGGCGGTTCATGAGCCAGGCGACGCGGGTGCCCGCGATCCGTGCCGCGGCGGACGCCGCCGAGAAGGCGGGCGACGAGGCCTGAGCGCAGCCGCGGTCGGCGCTACGCAGCCCCGGTCGGCGCTACGCGGCGGCGGCGGCTTTCGCGGCGGCCAGCGCGACGAACAGCTCGGTGCTGAACTCGTAGGCGACCGCGACCTCGTCGAGCACGCGCTCGCGCGCCTCCGGGCTCCAGTCGACGGCGTCGAGCTGCTGGCGGTAGGTGGACTTGAACTGCTTGGGTGCGGCGATCTCGGCGAAGAGGAAGAACCCGACCCCGTTCGTGTCGAACCCGAACCGCCGCTGCATGATCTGGCGGATCAGCTGCCCGCCCGACAGGTCGCCGAGATAGCGCGTGTAGTGGTGCGCGATGAAGCCGCCGACCCACTCGGACGCCGACCGGATGCGCGCGCAGTAGTCGCTCGTGACGTCGAGCGGGCGGATGCGCGACCGCCAGTCGTCGCCCAGCAGGAACGCCAGGTCGGCCGTGATCGCGGGAAGCCGCGTCAGCGCCGGCGAGAGGAACGGAGCCGCCACCGCGTCGCCGGCGAACCCGGCCGCGACGGTCTCGAGCGCCTCGTACACGAAGAAGTGCTGGGCGAGCATCTCGATGTAGTCGTCGCGGGTGCCGCGCCCGGTCATCAGATCGGCCATGAACGTGCAGCCGATGTCGCCGGTGGCGCTCGACGCCGAGGTGCGCTCTCGCAGGGCCTGCGAGAAGGGGATGACGACGGACATCGCGGGCCCCTCCGTTCCGTGAGTCGGTTAGGTGACCCTAACCATAGCGAGGGAGGCGCGTGACGGCTACGCCCCTCGGCGAAACGTCAGGCGATGCCGGGGGTCTTGCAGGGCGAACGGCTATTACGCGTAGATGCGTACTAGCCGATTCTCGCTGGCACCTCACGAAACCCCGGGGACACGACGATCGGCTATCACGCGTGGATGCGTGATAGCCGATCGTCGCTGCAACCCCCGAGACCCGGGGCGACGTCGGCCCGAACCGACGACGCACGAACCAGGAGCCCTACCGAGGAGGCGCGGCTCAGTCCTCCGAGCTCAACGCCCGTCGTCTGCGGATCACGGCGCTGACCAGCAGCCCGATTCCGGCCAGCAGCGCGAGACCGCCGATCGTCAGCGGCACGGTCGACTCGGAACCGGTGAACGCCAGGTTCCCGGAGTCGCCGTCGTCACCGCCGAAGCGATCGCCGACCGGGAACGCGGGGCTGGTCGAGTCGGAGGGGGTGGGCACACCAGGCGTGGGCGAGTCGGACGGGGCCGGGACACCAGGCGTGGGCGAGTCCGACGGAGCCGGGACACCAGGCGTGGGCGAGTCCGACGGAGCCGGGACACCAGGCGTGGGCGAGTCCGACGGGGCCGGGACTCCAGGCGTGGGCGAGTCGGACGGGGCCGGGACCTCGGGAGTGGGCTCCGGGGTCGGTCCGGGTGTGGGGCCGGGGGTCGGACCGGGCGTCGGGCCCGCGGCCTCGTCGATGCCGACGACGTAGTCCACGCTGTCGGCCGGCGCCTCGCCGTTGTCGGCCGTGATGGTGACGGTCGTGCTGCCGGGGGTGGTGGGCGTGCCCGAGATGACACCGGTGTCGGAGTCGAGGGTCAGCCCGGCGGGCAGGGTGCCGCCGGTGACCGAGAAGGTGGGGGCCGGGTTGCCCGACGCCGTGACCTCGAACGAGTACGGCGTGCCGACGGTGCCGTCGGTGGGGTTGCCCGAGGTGATGACCGGAGCGGACGTCACGGACGGCTCGCCGGGAGGCGCGCAGTTCTGCGGCACGGTGATGGTGTTGGTGTCGAGGGTGACGGCGCCGGTCTGAGCCAGCAGACGACCGGAGACCGTCGCACCGGTGATCGCGGTGATCGACTGCTGGGCCAGGATCGTGCCCTGGAACTGCGCCGCGCTGCCGAGGGTCGCCGAGCTGCCCACCTGCCAGAAGACGTTGCACGAGCTCGCGCCGCCCGAGAAGGTCATGACCGTGTCCGACCCGATGGTCAGCGTGCTGGCGGCCTGGATGACGAAGACGGAGTCGGCCGCGCCGGTGAAGGCGAGGTCGCCGGTGTCGGCGAGGTCGACGGCGCCACCGGAGTACACGCCGGGTGTCAGCGTGCGGCCGTCGAGCTGGGTGATGTTGCTCTCCTGCGGCGTGAGGCTGCGGGCCACGCCGTAGGCGGTGGCCAGGTCGGCCTTGGCCTGACGGGCGGGTCCGTTGTTGACCTGCTGGGTGCCGCCGACGATGACGCCCGGGCCGCCGGTGAAGCCGGTGACGGACGTCCCCGGGCTGAGCCCGACGTTCCCCTGCACCACGCTCGTGCCGGTGTTCGTCACGGTCGAGCCGGCGAGGACGCCGTAGGTGGAGGCGGTGCGGAGGTTGACCGGGCCGTCGATGATCGTGTCGGCCTGAGCCGCGAGGCCGCCGGCGACGGTGAGAGCAGCGGCGACGCCGAGCACCAGCGCCGTACGGGCGAGTGGAAGGGGGGACGTCGTGCGGGCCATGGAGGCACCTGACTGAGAAGAGGAGGCACCTGATCACAAGACTGGGTCATGCGGCGTTCCCCGTTACCTGAGGTATACGTGGTGCCGACGCCGATGACAATGCAATAGCCGGATAACGAACTACTTGAATAATGTTCACAGTCGCACGTCAGGTAGCCGGCCCCCGATCGGGGGCCGCGGTGCTCAGCGGCGCCGGTCGGCGCCGATCGCCGTCAGCACGAGCAGCCCGCCCACCACGAGGTGCGAGATGGTGTCGCCGAGGTTGACGGCGAGGTAGTTCGCCTCGGTGCCTTCGACGAAGAAGCCGACCACGCCGAAGACCACGAAGACGAGACCGACGATCGCGCCGATCGACCTGGCCGCCGAGACGCCCGACGTGCCGCCGAGGACGAGCGCGGCGCCCGCGAGCACCCAGATCACGGCGAGGGCGGGGTTGACGTTCCAGATGCCGAGGAGGTTCGCCCCGGTGGTGTCGAAGAAGCCGCCCATGTCGGGCACCAGGAACCCGGCCACCCCGAGGAGCAGCACGATCGTGCCGAAGGCGAGCGTGAGACCGCGGTTCGGCGACTCGCGGATGCTCGGGGCGGGAACGGTGCTCGTGGTCGTCATGAAGACATCCAAGCACCCCGGGGAGGCGCGCGCGAGCCGAGCGCGGACCGCACCGCCGGGTGCCATGATCGGACGATGAGCCCGACCCCCCTGCGCCTCGTCGTCGCGGTCAACCCGTCGGCGTCGTTCGGTCGGCGGAGCGACGTCGGCTCGTCGGTGGTCTCGGCGCTGACCCGCGCCGGGCACGACGTCACCGTGCTGCTCGAGCAGTCGTTCGACGACCTCGTCGTCGCAGCCCGCACGCAGCTCGCCACCTCGCCCGACGCCCTGATCGTCGTGGGCGGCGACGGCATGATGAACCTCGGCACGAACCTCGTCGCCGGCACGGACGTCCCCCTCGGGCTCGTCCCGACGGGCACCGGCAACGACATGGCCCGGGCCCTGGGGATCCCGCACGACGACAGCGATGCGGCCACGCGCCTCCTCGTCTCGCAGCTCGACCGGCCCGCCCGCGTCGTCGACGCCGGCCGGGTCTCGCGCGGCGCCGACACGACCTGGTTCGCCTGCATGCTGTCGGCCGGGTTCGACGCCGTCGTCAACGAGCGCGCCAACCGCATGCGCCGCCCGAGGGGCCGCAGTCGCTACAACCTCGCCCTCTACCTCGAGCTGATCCGGCTGCAGCACCTCTCGTACCGGCTCGAGATCGACGGCGAGAGCATGCAGCTCGACGGCACCCTCGTCAGCGTCGGCAACGGCCGGTCGTTCGGCGGGGGCATCACCGTGCTGCCCGACGCCGAGCTCGACGACGGGCTGCTCGACGTGCTCGTGGTGGAGCGGCTCGGGCGCCTGCAGTTCCTCCGGCTGTTCGGGCAGGTGGCCCGGGGCACGCACCTCGCCGACCCCCGCGTGCACGTGCATCGGGCGCGACGCGTCACGATCCACTCCGACGACGTCGCGGCGTACGCCGACGGCGAGCGGATCGGGTCGCTGCCCGTCACGGTCGAGGTCGTGCCGGGCGCGCTCCGGGTGCTCGCGCCCGCCGCCGTCTAGCGGCGCGGCGCGCCGCGCCCTCGTCGATGTGACGCGAAAGGGGCCTCGTCCGGCTCGGAACGCCCCCGTCGAGTCACCTCGATGCGGAACGCCGAGGAGGCGCGGGTCGACCCCGGCTCGCAACCGCCGGTTCACGTGCGCAACACCTGTGGTCCCTACGGTCGACCGACCCCCGACGAAGGACCGTTCCCATGCGACCAGCCCGCCGCCCCTCCCCGCACGACGCGACCGGCGTCCGTGACGCGATCCGCGCCTCCTCGGCGACCCGCGCCTCCTCCACTCCCCGCGCCAGGCGGACCGCCCTCGCCGGCGCCGCCGGGCTGACCGGTCTCGGCCTCGTCGCCCTCGCCGCCGTCGGCCCCGCCGCCTCGGACCCCGCGGCGGCCGCGATCGTCGCCGCGCCCATCGCATCGTTCGCCGATCCCGACGCCTTCTCGATGGCACCCGTCGGCAGCTACGAGACGGGCGTGTTCGACCAGAGCGCCGCCGAGATCGTCGCGCACTACGCCGCCGACCAGCGCCTGCTCGTCGTGAACGCCGCAGCGGCCCGCGTCGAGGTGCTCGACGTCGCCGACCCGGCCGAGCCGACCAAGCTGTTCGACCTGCAGACGACGGGCGTGCTGTCGTCCGACGGCTCGGTGGTGCCCGCCGACGCCGTCGCGAACTCCGTGTCGGTGCGCGCCGACGGACTCGGCGCCGTCGCCGTCGAGTCGAGCCCCAAGACCGCCGCCGGCTGGATCGTCTTCTTCGACGCCGCGGGCGACGGCGAGGCCCTCGGAGCCGTGCGCGTCGGCGCCCTGCCCGACATGGTCGCCTTCTCGCCCGACGGCACCCGCCTGATCGTCGCGAACGAGGGCGAGCCGGCCGACGACTACACGGTCGACCCCGAGGGCACGATCAGCCTGATCGACGCCCCCGCGACGGTGTCCGTCCCGGCGCAGACCGCCGTGCGGACCGCCGACTTCCACGCCTTCGAGGCCGACGGCGCCACCCCGGTCGACCCCGCCGTGCGCATCTTCGGCGGTCGTGCCGACGCCGGCACCGTGACCGACGCGGACCCGCTCGTGCGCCCGGTCTCCGAGAACCTCGAGCCCGAGTACGCGACCTTCTCGAGCGACGGCTCCACCGCGTGGGTGTCGCTGCAGGAGGCCAACGCCCTCGCGATCGTCGACGTCGCCACGGCGACCGTGACCGAGGTCGTCCCGCTCGGCACCGTCGACCGCTCGGTCGTCCCGTTCGACCCCTCCGACCGCGACGGCGCCGACGGCGGGCCGGCGATCTCGATCGGCACCTGGCCGGTGCAGGGCTACCTGATGCCCGACACGATCGACAGCTACGAGGCCGACGGCGACACCTACATCGTGACCGCGAACGAGGGCGACTCGCGCGACTGGTCCGCCTACAGCGAGGTCGCCCGGGTCAAGGACCTCGGCGACGACGGACTCGCCCCGGTCTGCGACTCGATCGACCCCTCGCTGCTGACCGACGCCGGCCTCGGCCGCCTCAACATCACGACGGCCAACGGCCTCTCGGCCGATCGGAGCTGCTACGAGACGCTGTACACGTTCGGCGGCCGGTCGTTCAGCATCCTCGACGCCGCCGGCACGTCGGTCTTCGACTCCGGCGACGCCTTCGAGCAGCTGCTCGCCGAGGTCGCTCCCGAGTCGTTCAACTCGAACCACACCGCGACGGGCGTCGACGGTCGCAGCGACGACAAGGGCCCCGAGCCCGAGGGCGTCGCCCTGGGCGAGATCGACGGGCGGACGTACGCGTTCATCGGCTTCGAGCGCGTCGGCGGGATCGCCGTGTACGACGTGACCGAGCCGACCCGCGCCTCCTTCACCGCCTACGTCAACAACCGCGACCTCTCCGTCTCGGCGGAGGACGAGATCGACGACGGCGCCGACCCCGCCGACGTGCTGACCCGTGCCGGCGACCTCGGCCCCGAGGGGCTCGCCTTCGTCTCGGCCGCCGACTCGCCCACCGGCGAGCCGCTGCTGGCCGTCGGCAACGAGGTGTCGGGATCGACCACGATGTACGCGATCTCCGTGCCCGCCGCGGTCGAGCCGACCGTGCCGCCGGTCGACCCGAGCGCGCCTCCGGTCGACCCGACGGTGCCGCCGGTCGACCCCACGGTGCCGCCGACGACCGAGCCGGGCGACGGCTCCACGGCCGTGCCGCTGCCCACTCCCACGGGCGATGCGGGCGACCCGGACGACGGCTCCGATGGTTCAGGAGGCGCGGCCGACGACACCGACGACGGTGCGCTGGCCTTCACCGGCTCCGACAGCGCGTGGCTCGTGCTGCCCGTCGGCGCCGCGCTGCTCGCACTCGGCACCGGGCTGCTGCTGCTGGCCCGCCGACGCCGCGCCGCGTCGAAGTAGCCCGTCTCGGACGGGATCGGCGAACCTGAGCGTCTTCTGTGTTCGCCGATCCCGTCCAATCCTTTCGGGGGAGGGTGGCGAATCCTTTTCATCCCCACCGGGAATCACAGAAAAGGACCTGATCATGAATGCTTTCTCCCGTAAGAAGATCAC
>NZ_JAXCWG010000023.1:0-19009 GCF_034045195.1 Frigoribacterium sp. CFBP9030 | reverse complement strand
CGCCCCCGTGCCCCTGCCGCCCCTGCGGCCGGTGCCCCGCCGCCCTCCGGCCGGCGCAGCGCTGCCCGCTGCCGGCGCCACCCCCGCCCGGCGCCGCCCCGTGTGTCGGCAACTCCTGCTTGCTGCGCCGCGGCGCCTCTCGAGCCACCGAGGACGGCGCTTCGGGCGCGACACGCAGGAGTTGCCCACGGCGGAGGCTGTCGAAGCGGCGGCAACCCTTTCCAACCGAATCCCGACCGCGCAGTGGGCGCACGAACCCGCAACTCGAACGACAGCCCCGGGCGAGCGTCCGGCCCCGTCCGCCGAGACGGCATCTCGCGTCGGCAACTCCTCCTGTGTGCAGCTCACGCCGCAACCGAACGGCGTGTCGCCCCGGCGAGCGGCAGCGAGCAGGAGTTGCCGACCGGCGGGTCGGGATCGGGGTCGCGTCGCTGAGCGGCTTTGGCGGAGATTCCTCCACAGTCGCCCATCCCGGCACTTCGTCCACAGCTGTGGGCTGAGTCGGGGCACTGAGGCCCGCCACGGCAGCAGCATCGCGTCATGACCACGATCGCCGAACTCGTCTCCGCTCACGGCGGGCTACTCCACAAACACGCCCTCGTCGCCGAAGGGGCCACCGACCGGCACCTGACCGCCGCTGTCCGCTTCGGCGGAGTCCGCAGACCGAGGCGCGGCTGGTACTCGACCTGGAAGCCGGACGACCCGCGGTACATCGCGGTCGCCGTAGGCGGTCGACTCACCGGCGCCTCGGCGCTCCATCAACTGGGTGCGTGGATGTGGCATCGGCCGAAGATCACCGTCTCGGTCCCAGAGTCCGCCTCTCGACTCCGTCGCAGAAGGGGCGTGAGGGTGGCCTGGGATCCCGTCGAGCTCTCGACGCGCGGGACGACCTGGTCGGTGGACCCCCGAGACGCGCTCGCGCGGGCCGTGGTCGAGGCCGACAGCCTGGAGGACGCCGTCATCCTCGTCGATTGGGCCCGACAGCGAGGCGTTCTCGTGGACGACGACGATGCCCGGGAGGTGCTGTCGCGCAGGGGAGCCGACGCAGCCGGTCTCGCCGAATGGAGCGATGGTCGGGCGGAGAGCATCCTGGAGAGCGCCGCGGGGACGCGATTGCGGCTCGCCGGGCGAGAGATCCGGAGGCAGGTGCCGGTTGGTCCCCGTGGGGAGCGCATCGACATCGTCGTCGACGGGGTGGTGGCGCTCGAGACGGACGGTCGTGAGACCCACGCATCCCGTTTCGACAAGGACCGCCTGAAAGACGCGACCATGATCCTCGCCGGATTCCTCCCGATGCGTGCCAGCACCTCGATGGTTCGAGACCGGTGGCTCCTGGTCGCGGCTGCCGTCGACGCATTGGCGTCGCAGCCCCTCCGGGCACCCGATGGCTTCGAGGTCGGTGAGGCCTCTCTGCCGCGGGTGCTGCCGGGGAGAGGCCGGAGGAAGTGGCGCCTCGGCAGGAGCCCGAGGCGCCGCAGACGGCAACCGTCGCCCCACGGGAGACAGGTGCGGCCGGTGGCGGCGCGACTCTCGGCGCCAAGGGCGGCGACACCGGGCGCGCAGCCGGAGCAGGGCGCGCAGCCGGAGCAGGGCGCGCCCCGGCGCGGGAATGCAGGGCGCGGCCCGATGGTTCGGCCGGTGTGACTGATACGCAGAACCGGGCCGTGAAGGTCGACATCTGGTCCGACATCGCCTGCCCCTGGTGCTTCATCGGCAAGCGCAAGTTCGAAGACGCGGTGGCGCGCTACGGCGGCCCCGTCGAGGTCGAGTACCACTCGTTCGAGCTCTCACCCGACACCCCCGTCGACTTCGAGGGTGACGAGGTGAAGTTCCTCGCCGACCACAAGGGCATGCCCGCCGATCAGGTGCGGGGGATGCTCGACAACGTCACCGGGATCGCCGCCGAGGTGGGTCTCCAGTACGACTTCGGCAAGCTGCGTCATACGAACACCGTCAAGGCGCACGAGCTCCTGCACTTCGCGAAGGCGAACGGCCTGCAGCGGGAGATGAAGGAGCGCCTGCTCGCCGCCTACTTCGAGGAGGGCCGCCACCTCGGGCGCATCGACGAGCTGGTCGACCTCGCCACGGAGGTCGGTCTCGACGCCGACGCCGCCCGTGCCGCCCTCGACGACGGGCGCTTCGAACCCGACGTCCGAGCCGACCAGGCCCAGGCGCAGGCTTTCGGCATCACGGGGGTCCCGTTCTTCGTGCTCGAAGGCAAGTACGGCATCTCGGGGGCCCAGGCGCCCGAGATGTTCCTCCAGGCCCTCCAGCAGGTGGGCGCGGAGGTCTCAGCGTGACCGACCGGGCCACGACAGCCCCGCAGTCGCCGTCGAGCGGGGAGCCGTCTGCCGCGGCGGCCACCCCAGCGGCGGCCACCCCAGCGGCGGCGGCCCCGGCCGCGGGCACCCCAGCGTCGACGTTCACCATGCTGGGCGCCCCCGACGCGGTGGCCTGCGAGGGCGACGCCTGCCTGCTGCCCGTCCGCTGACCGGCACGAGACCAGGTCGCCGGCCGAGGAGGCGCGGCGTCAGTCGCTGATGTCCGCCACGGTCGCGTCGTACCCGGCTATCAGGGCGTCGGCGTCGACGAACGCGCTGTAGCCGTGCTCGCCCGCGCCCAGGGCGACGCGGAGTCCGACGATGCGCTCGTCGGCGTAGACGGGCCAGGCCGTCGTGCTGCCGATGGGTGTGATGGTTCCGCGTTCGTACCCGGTGGCCTCGAGGGCGATCTCGGGGCGGGGGAGCGACAGCTTGTTGACGCCGACGACGGCGCGCAGCTTCGACCACGAGATCTGACGGTCGCCGGGCACCAGGGCGAAGAGGAACGAGCCGTCGTGTCGTTTCACGACGAGGCTCTTGACGATGTCCGACGGGGTCAGCCCGAGTAGATCCGCCGCCGCCTCGAGACTGTCGGCCTCCGGTCGCGACACGACCTCCACAGCCACGCCGTGCGCCGCGGCATCCACCTCGACCCGCTGTCGTCCTGTCGGTCCGCCGTCGCTCATGGGAGAATCGTACCGATGTCCATTTCCACTCTGCCCTCCCGTGGCCTGTCGATCGGTCCGATCGAGGTCGCCTCGCCCGTCGTGCTCGCTCCGATGGCGGGCATCACGAACACGGCCTATCGCCGTCTGTGCCGCGAGTACGGTGCCGGTCTCTACGTCAGCGAGATGATCACCAGTCGTGCGCTCGTCGAGCGGACGCCCGAGTCGATGCGTCTCATCCAGCACCACGAGTCCGAGACGCCGCGCAGCATCCAGCTCTACGGTGTCGAGCCGAACACCGTCGCCGAGGCTGTCACGATGCTCGTGGCCGAAGACCGCGCCGATCACATCGATCTGAACTTCGGCTGCCCCGTCCCGAAGGTCACACGCAAGGGCGGCGGTTCCGCTCTCCCCTGGAAGACGGGTCTGTTCCGCGAGATCGTCGAGCGGGCGGTGTCGGCGGCGGGCGACATCCCGCTGACCATCAAGATGCGCAAGGGCATCGACTCCGACCACCTCACGTACCTGGAGGCCGCGAAGGCCGCTCAGGGCGCCGGCGTGGCGAGCATCGCCCTGCACGCTCGCACGGCGGCCGACTTCTACTCGGGCACGGCCGACTGGTCGGCCATCGCCACGTTGAAGGAGACCGTCACCGACGTCCCGATCCTCGGCAACGGCGACATCTGGTCGGCCGCCGACGCCCTCCGCATGGTCGACGAGACCGGGTGCGACGGGGTCGTCGTGGGGCGCGGCTGCCTCGGGCGTCCGTGGCTGTTCGGCGACTTGGCCGCGGCGTTCCGGGGCGAAGATCTGAAGGCCGAGCCCACGCTCGGCGAGGTCGGCCGGGCCTTCCGGCGTCATGCCGAGCTCATGGTCGAGTTCTGGTCGGGCGACGAGGGCCGCGCCTGCCGCGACATGCGGAAGCACGTCGCGTGGTACTTCAAGGGCTATCCCGTCGGCGGCGAGGTGCGATCCGCGCTCGCTCTCGCCGACTCGCTGGCCGAGATCGACGACCTGCTGGCCACCATGGACGCCGCCGAGCTCTACCCGGGCGCAGCGGCCGAGGGCCCCCGGGGTCGAGCCGGCAGCCCCAAGCGTCCGGCGCTGCCCGACCGCTGGCTCGAGAGCCGCGACCTCGACGAGGCGTTCAAGGCCGAGCTGGCGGCGGCCGAGCTGCACCACAGCGGGGGGTGACCCGCGCAGGGTCCCGACCCGCGCCTCCTTCGCCTCCGCCCCTCCCGATCGAAAGGCCCCGGTGTCCACCGAAGCCGCGTCCACCGAGTCCGCCCCGAGTACGTCCGCGGGGTACGAGCCCGCCGACTCCGAGCGGTGGCTGCCCGAGCAGCACTCGAACCGGCGCAGCGACTTCGCGCGCGATCGGGCGCGGCTGCTGCATTCGAGTGCGCTCCGGCGTCTGGCGGCCAAGACGCAGGTGCTCAGCCCGACCGCGGGTCTCGACTTCGCGCGCAACCGGCTGACCCACTCGCTCGAGGTCGCGCAGGTCGGTCGCGAGCTGGCGACCAGTCTCGGTCTCGACCCCGACGTGGTCGACACGGCGTGCCTCGCGCACGACCTCGGGCACCCGCCGTTCGGGCACAACGGCGAGAAGGCGCTGAACGACTGGTCCGTCGGCATCGGCGGCTTCGAGGGCAATGCCCAGACCCTGCGGCTGCTGACGCGCATCGAGCCGAAGGTCATCGACGAGTCCGGCCGCAGCTACGGGTTGAATCTGACGCGGGCGAGCCTCGACGCGAGCTGCAAGTACCCGTGGCCCGCCGCGCAGGGCGTGCCCGACCCCGGCGGGCGGATGAAGTTCGGCTTCTACGACGACGACACCGAGGCGTTCGGCTGGCTGCGGGCCGGTGCGCCGCGCCGCCGCCGCTGCATCGAGGCCCAGGTGATGGATCTCAGCGACGACATCGCCTACTCGGTGCACGACCTGGAGGACGCCGTGGTGAACGGCTACGTCGACGTCGCGACGCTCGGTTCGAGCGACGGGCACGACGATCTCGTGACGGCCATGCACGAGTGGGTCGGCGGCGAACTCAGTCGCGACGAGCTCGTCGAGGCGTTCGACCGCCTCCGCGCGCAGCCGTTCTGGGTCGACTCCTACGACGGCGGGCGCCTCGACCAGGCGCGGCTGAAGAACCTGACCAGCCAGCTGATCGGTCGTTTCGCCGGTGCGGCGACCCAGTCGACTCGCGAGTCGTACTCCGAGAAGAGTCTGACCCGGTTCAGCGCGAGCATGGTGGTGCCGCCCGAGGTGATCGGCGAGATCGCCGTCCTCAAGGGGATCGTCGCGGCCTTCGTCATGACGCACGGCACGCGGCAGCCGATCTACCAGAACCAGCGCGAGCTGCTGACGGGTCTCGCCGACGCGCTCTGGGCGGCCGGGCCATCCGAGCTCGACCCCGGGTTCGCGGCCGACTGGGCTGTAGCCGCCGACGACTCCGCCCGTCGTCGCGTCGTCGTCGACCAGGTGGCCTCGCTGACCGACCAGAGCGCCATCGCCTGGCATGCGCGACTCGTCCTCCCCAGCTGACCCCCGAGCCGAGGAGGCACGGGTCGGCACCCGTGAGCGACCGCCGGTGTCGGCCGCGCGACCTACAATCGACACGTGCCCGGCCTGATCAAACGAAACGACATCGACGAGGTCCGCTCGCGCACGAACATCGTCGACGTGGTCTCCGATCACGTCACCCTGAAGGGTGCCGGTGTCGGGTCGATGAAGGGCCTCTGCCCGTTCCACGACGAGCGCAGCCCCAGCTTCCACGTGCGTCCGCAGGTGGGTCGATATCACTGCTTCGGCTGCGGTGAGGACGGCGACGTCTTCAGCTTCGTCCAGAAGATGGACCACACGACCTTCCAGGAGGCCGTCGAGCGTCTGGCGTCGAAGATCGGCTTCGAGCTGCACTACGAAGACGGTGGTCAGGCCAGCGACCACGGCAACCGGGCGCGCCTCATCGCCGCGAACGAGGGCGCGCGCGAGTTCTTCGTCGAGCACCTGACGGCGTCCGACGCCGACCCCGCGAGGCGGTTCCTCGGCGAGAGGGGCTTCGACCCCGCCGCGGCGGAGCGCTTCGGGGTCGGTTTCGCGCCGAAGTCGTTCGACGCCCTGCGCGGCCACCTCAAGGGCCGCGGCTTCAGCGACGACGAGCTCGTGGCGGCCGGTCTGCTGAGCAGCGGCGACCGCAGTCCGTACGACCGGTTCAGGGGTCGTCTGCTCTGGCCGATCCGCGATGTCACGGGCTCGACGATCGGCTTCGGGGCGAGGCGTCTGCTCGACGACGACAAGGGCCCCAAGTACCTCAACACACCCGAGACGCCGATCTACCACAAGTCGCAGGTGCTCTACGGTCTCGATCTTGCCCGCCGGGACATCTCGAAGGGCAAGCAGGTCGTCATCGTCGAGGGCTACACCGACGTGATGGCCTGCCATCTGGCGGGGGTGACGACGGCCGTCGCGACCTGCGGCACGTCGTTCGGCGTCGACCACATCAAGCTGCTGCGGCCGATGCTGGGCGACGTCGGCGGGGCCCACACCTCGGCGAGCGGCGAGGTCATCTTCACGTTCGACCCCGACGAGGCGGGGCAGCGCGCCGCCTCGCGGGCCTACGCCGAAGAGCAGCGCTTCTCGGCCCAGACGTTCGTCGCGGTCGCCCCCGACGGCCTCGACCCGTGCGACCTGCGACTCAACCGTGGCGACGACGCCGTCCGCCGTCTGGTCGAGACGAAGCGCCCGCTGTTCGAGTTCATGATCCGTCGGGTGATCGACGAGTTCGACCTCGAGACCGTCGAAGGTCGTGCCGGTGCGGTCCGGGCCGGTGCCCCGGTGCTGGCGACGATGCGCGAGCAGTCGCTGCAGCGCGGCTACGCGCGGATGCTGGCGAAGTGGGTGGGCGTCGACACCGACGAGGTCGTGGCGGCGTATCAGGAGGTCGCGAAGGCGACGGCGAGCCAGAACTCCCTCGAGCGCGCCAAGCCGCACGACGCCTCCGACGGACCGCAGTCGATCACGAGTCTTCCGCCGCTGCCTGATGAGCCCGCGGGCCCGACCCTGCTGACTCTGCCGTCCGACCTGACGACCCGCACCGAACGCGACGCCCTGATGGCGATGCTGCAGCAGCCGGCCGCCGTCGGTCTGACGCTGATGCAGCGTGCGGCCCGGGCCCGGCTCGAGAACAGCGCGCTCTCGGTGGTCCGCGACGCCATCGGCGTCAGTCTCGACCGGCTCGAGGCGAGCGACTGGCTGGACGCCGTGCTCGACCAGACGCCGGCGCCGTTCGACGTCCTCGCGAAGGAGCTGGCCGTCGCGCCGATCCCCGAGCGGGAGGGTCGCGAGATCACCACGTACTGCCGCGGCATCGTCTCGTCGCTGGTCGAGCGCGACATCCTCCGAGAGAAGGCCGAGGCGATGGGCCAGCTGCTGCGCACCGACGCGAAGGCCGACCCCGCGCGTCACCGCGAGATCCAGCTGCGCATCGTCCAGCTCGAGGACGAGCGCCGGGTCGTCCGGCAGGAGTAGCCCGACGGCAGCGGCAGCGGCAGCAGCAGCAGCAGCAGCATGGATGCGCATACATCCGCCCGCCCGTCGAACCACGCTCTGAACAGGTCGAAAAGCACGACGCGGACCACGTGGCAAAGGTTCATTGCGGGCCTGTAAACACTTCCGCGAGGAGTAGGGCCGCGAGTCCGGTGTGTGTTACCAATGGATCCACCCCGAATCGGGCGCGAACACAGCCGTGCCCGCGGGGTCTCCTTGCACACAGAGAAAGAGGTAACCGGATATGACATCCGACTCCAAGCTCGGACGACGCGCACTCGCCGTCGTCGGTGGCGCCGCTGCCACCACCCTCATCCTCGCCGGCTGCGCCTCGGGCGGTGACGCCGACTCTGCTCTCGACGGCATCAGCGTCGGCACGACCGACGTCATCACCTCCCTCGACCCGGCCGGCTCGTACGACAACGGCTCGTTCGCCGTGCAGAACCAGGTCTTCGGGTTCCTCATGAACTCGCCCTACGGCAGCCCCGACGTCGAGCCCGACCTCGCCGAGTCGGCCGAGTTCACCGACCCGGTCACGTACACGGTCACGATGAAGCCCGACCTGACCTTCGCGAACGGCAACGAGCTGACCGCGAGCGACGTCAAGTTCACGTTCGACCGCCAGCTGGCGATCGCCGACCCCAACGGGCCGTCGTCGCTGCTCGGCAACCTGGCGAGCGTCGAGACCCCCGACGACAGCACCGTCGTCTTCACGCTGAACGGCGCCGATCAGACCTGGCCCCAGATCCTGTCGAGCCCGGCCTCGCCGATCGTCGACGAAGAGGTCTTCTCGGCCACCGAGCTGACGCCCGCCGACGACATCGTCGCGGCCGACGCGTTCTCGGGTCAGTACTCGATCACCGACTACTCCGAGAACGAGACGATCGCCTACGAGGCGAACGACGCGTACGACGGCGTGCTCGGCGCGGCGAAGACCGATTCGATCCTGGCGACCTACTACACCGAGGAGACCGATCTGAAGCTCGCTGTGCAGGAGGGCGACGTCGACGTCGCCAACCGCAGCCTCAGCCCGACCGACCTCGCCGACCTGGCGAAGGACGACGCTCTGACGGTGCACAACGGCCCCGGCGGCGAGATCCGCTACCTGGTGTTCAACCTGAACACGATGCCCTTCGGTGCCACGCAGACCGACGCCGACGCCGAGAAGGCCCTGGCCGTCCGTCAGGCCATCGCCGACACGGTCGACCGCGACGCTCTCGCGAGCGAGGTCTACAACGACACGTACACGCCGCTCTACTCGGTCGTCCCCGACGGCCTGACCGGCGCGACGAAGCCGCTCGAGTCGCTCTACGGCGACGGCGAGGGCGGGCCCGACGTCGACGCCGCGACCGAGAAGCTCTCGGCGGCCGGCATCGAGACCCCGGTCTCGATCGACCTTCAGTACAGCCCCGACCACTACGGCGCCTCGAGCGACGAGGAGTACGCGTTGATCCAGACGCAGCTGCAGGCCAGCGGCCTGTTCGAGGTCAACCTGCAGTCGACCCTGTGGGACACCTACAGCACCGAGCGCCGCGAAGACGCCTACCCCGTGTACCAGCTCGGCTGGTTCCCGGACTTCTCGGACGCCGACAACTACCTGTCGCCGTTCTTCGTGAAGGACAACTTCGTGGGCAACCACTACGACTCCGCCCAGGTGCAGGGTCTGCTCGCCGCCGAGATCGCGGAGTCCGACGAGGCCGCCCGCACCGAGATCATCGGTCAGATCCAGGACGTCGTCGCGAACGACCTGCCCACGCTGCCGCTGCTGCAGGGCACGCAGGTCGTCGTCTCGCAGAGCGACGTGCAGGGTGTCGACGACACGCTCGACCCGTCGTTCAAGTTCCGCTACGCAGCGCTCAGCCGCTGACCGGTTGATCGCGCGAGCGAACATGTTCCACGACGCCTGACACGCGAGGGGCGTCCCGCCATGGTGCGGGACGCCCTTTCGCGCGTCGTGCGTCGCCCTCACCCCTGAAAGGCACCCCCCGTGACGTCGCTCATCGAGGCCCCCCTCGCGAGCGGGCCGCCCACCCCCGACCCCACCGTGCGACGACGTCGTCCCGGCGGAGGATTCGGTCGCTACCTCGTGGTCCGCGCGCTCCTCATCATCCCCACCGTCTTCATCCTGGTCACCCTGGTCTTCTTCCTGATGCGGGTCGTCGGGAACCCGATCACCGCCTCCGTCGGGGGCCGCCTCACCGAGGCCCAGCTGCAGGAGCGCCTCGCCGCCGCAGGCTACGACCGCCCGATCATCGTCCAGTACCTCGAGTACCTCGGTCAGATCGTCCGGCTCGACTTCGGCACCACCGCGACCGACAACCGCCAGATCAGCGAGGTCATCGTGACCTACGGCTCGGCGACCGTCGAGCTCGTCTTCTACGCTCTGATCATCGCGCTGGTGATCGGCATCCCGCTCGGCATGCTGGCCGCGTACGTGCGCGACCGCTGGCCCGACGCGATCCTCCGCATCCTCGCGATCCTCGCCTACGCCACCCCGGTGTTCTTCGCGGGTCTGCTGCTGAAGCTCACGTTCTCGGTCTGGCTGGGCTGGTTCCCGCTCGGCGGTCGCGCCTCGACGCGCGTCGGCATCGCCCTCGGGCGGATCGAGAGCCCGACGGGCATCTACCTGATCGACGCCCTGCGCACCGGCAACAGCACGATCATCGTCGACGTGCTCTCGCACGCGGTGCTCCCGGCGCTCACCCTCGGGCTGCTCACCGCCGGCATCTTCCTGCGTCTGGTGCGCACGAACGTGATCGGCACCCTGGGCTCCGACTACATCGACGCGGCCCGCTCGCGCGGCGTCAGCGAGCTCCGCCTGGTGCGCAAGCACGCCCTGAAGCCGGCGCTGATCCCGATCATCACGGTGATGGGTCTGCAGATCGCGATGCTGCTCGGCGGCTCGGTGCTGACCGAGACCACGTTCGGCTGGCGTGGGCTCGGCTTCCAGCTGCAGCAGTACCTCTCGGCCCGCGACTTCATCGCCGTTCAGGGCATCGTCGCCGTCCTGGCGGTGATCGTCGCCGTCACGAACTTCCTGGTCGACGTCATCGCGGCCCTGATCGACCCCCGTGTGAGGTACTGACCATGACCGACTCCGGCAGCACCTCCAGCACCACCAGCACCACCGGAACCGGCGTCCTCGCCGACCGTCGCGCCCCGCTCTGGAAGCGCCTCCCGATCGTCGCGCAGTTGCGCCGGTCGGTCGGCCTGCAGCGCGGCATGCTCGTGGCGGGCGTGATCATCTGCGCCGTGTTCCTGCTCACGGCCGTGTTCGCCCCGCTCATCGCCCCGTACGGCTTCGGCCAGCTCGGCGACGATGCGGGCACCTTCACCCGTCAGGCCCCGCCGTCGGCCATGCACCTCTGGGGCACGACCGTCGGCGGCTACGACGTCTTCAGCCGGGTGGTCTGGGGCACGCGCACCGCGATCGCCGTCGTGGTCGTCGCCGTCGTGCTCTCGATCACGATCGGCGTGGCCCTCGGTCTCGTCTCGGGCTACCTCGGCGGCTGGCTCGACCGGGTGCTCGTCGTCATCGCCGACGCCGTCTACGCGTTCCCGTCGCTGCTGCTCGCCATCGTCGTCTCGATCGTGATCAGCGGTGGTCAGTCGAGCCTCTGGGGCGGGATCGTCTCGGCCGGCATCTCGATCACGGTCGTCTACGTGCCGCAGTACTTCCGTGTCGTGCGGGCGGAGGCCGTCCGGCTGAAGAGCGAGGCCTTCGTCGAGTCGGCGAAGGTCGTCGGCAGCAGCACGCCGCGCATCATGTTCAAGCACGTGCTGCGCAACTCCACGCGCAGCCTGCCGCTGATCCTCACGCTGAACGCGTCCGAGGCGATCCTCACGCTCGCCGCGCTGGGGTTCCTCGGGTTCGGCATCGGGCCGACCTCGGCGGCCGAGTGGGGTTACGACCTCAACCGCGCGCTCAGCGACACCGCGAGCGGCATCTGGTGGACGGGCGTCTTCCCGGGCGCCGCGATCGTGCTCATGGTGCTCGGCATCACCCTCGTGGGCGAGAGCCTGAACGACCTGGCCGACCCGCGCCTCCGGACCCGCCGTCGGGCCCGCCGCAAGACGAAGAACGACACGGCGACCTCTGCGGTCGTCGCCGAGGAGGTCCCCGCGTGAGCGACACGACTGACACGACGGGCCGCTCCGACGGTCCGGGCCGAGGAGGCGCGGCTCCGGTCCGCCACGCCGGTCACGGCCTGCCCCGTGAGGCCCGCGACATCGCGGTCGGCATCAGCGGCCTCGAGGTCACCTTCGCGACCGACGGCGGCGACGTCGCGGCCGTGCAGGGCGTCACGCTCGACGTCCGCGCCGGCGAGGTGCTCGCCATCGTCGGCGAGTCCGGCAGCGGCAAGACGGTGACCGCGAAGACGATCCTCGGTCTGCTGCCCGAGACCGCCGTCGCGACCGGCGCGGTGCTGCTCTCGGGGCGGAACGTCCTCGAGGTGACGCCGTCGACGATGCGCGCGATGCGCGGTCGCGACGTCGCCATGGTCTTCCAGGAGCCCTCGACGGCCCTCAACCCCGTCTACACGGTGGGCTGGCAGATCATCGAGGGGCTGCGCGCCCACGGGGCGATCAAGAAGAAGGAGGCGCGGCGTCGGGCCATCGACATCCTCCGCCGCGTCGGCATCCCCGAGCCCGAGAAGCGGGTCGACTACTACCCGCACCAGTTCTCGGGCGGTCAGAAGCAGCGCGTCGTCATCGCGATGGCGCTCGTTCTGAACCCCTCGGTCATCGTGGCCGACGAGCCGACCACCGCGCTCGACGTCACGGTGCAGGCCGAGATCCTCGACCTGCTGCGCGACCTGCGCGACGAGTTCGGCACCGCGATCGTGCTGATCACCCACAACATGGGGGTCGTGGCCGACCTCGCCGACCGGGTCGCGGTCATGTACCTCGGCAAGGTCGTCGAGCAGGCGTCGTCGGCCGAGCTGTTCGCGTCGCCGAAGGACGACTACACGCGCCGACTGCTCGGGTCGGTGCCCCGACTCGAGTCGCGCGGAGCGCAGGTCCAGGCGGCCGATGCCGACCGCGACGTGGTCGTCCGGGCGACGGGCCTCGAGATCGAGTACCCCGGCCGTCTCGGGCGCGGCGGCTTCCGGGCCGTCAAGGGCGTCGACTTCTCCATCGCCCGTGGCGAGGTGCTGGGTCTGGTCGGAGAGAGCGGCTCGGGCAAGACCACCATCGGCCGAGCCATCGCGGGTCTGACCCCGGTGACCGGCGGCTCGCTCGACGTGCTCGGCATCGAGATGAACGGCGTGCACGAGCGCGACTTCAAGCCCAAGCGCGCCGAGATCGGCTTCGTCTTCCAGGACCCGGCGTCGAGCTTCAACCCGCTGCTGACCATCGCCGAGTGCGTCGCCGAGCCGCTGATCGTGCACGGCCGGGCAGGCGACGCCCGAGCGGCCAGGCGGAGGGTCGACGAGCTGCTCGAGGCCGTCCAGCTGCCCAAGGCGTTCGGCGATCGATACCCGCACGAGCTCAGCGGCGGACAGCGCCAGCGGGCGAGCCTCGCCCGCTCGCTGGCCCTCGAGCCAGCGCTGCTGATCGCCGACGAGCCGACGAGCGCGCTCGACGTCTCGGTGCAGGCGCGCGTGCTCGAGCTCTTCCGAGAGCTGCAGACCGACCTCGGCTTCGCGGCGCTGTTCATCAGCCACGACCTCGCCGTCGTCAACATGCTCGCCGACCGGATCGGCGTGCTGTACCACGGCGACCTCATCGAGAGCGGGCCGAAC
The DNA here is from genome assembly GCF_034045195.1 of Frigoribacterium sp. CFBP9030. Lineage (NCBI taxonomy): Bacteria > Bacillati > Actinomycetota > Actinomycetes > Micrococcales > Microbacteriaceae > Frigoribacterium > Frigoribacterium sp. CFBP9030. Next base: position 5,733 of record NZ_JAXCWG010000023.1, on the reverse strand, counting down.
GACCAGGTGCTCGGCGCACCCGAGCACCCGTACACGCAGCGCCTGCTGGCGTCGCTGCCGGTGCCCGATCCGATCGAGCAGGCCGCGCGTCGCGAGCGGCTCGCCGAGCTCGACCGCGCCGCGGCCCGCGGCGACGTCGAGGGAGGGGCCGCCTGATGGCCGTCGACCTCGACATGGGCGCGCCGGTCGCCACCGACGACCTCTCGCTGGAGTACCCGGCGCGCAGCGGGCATCCGGCGGTCCGGGCCGTCGACGGCGTCACGCTGTCCATCGCGCCGGGCGAGATCCTGGCCGTGCTCGGCGAGAGCGGCTCGGGCAAGTCGACTCTCGCCATGGCGCTGGCCGGGCTCGTCGGCACCGAGCGACCGGCGGAGGGCCGACCGCGCATCGTCGGGGGAGCCGCGCGCGTGTTCGGGCTCGACCTGCTGCGATCGTCGCCTCGTCGGCGCGACCGTCTCTCGGGTGCCGTCGGTTATCTCGCCCAGGACGACGGCGAGCGGCTCAGCCCCGACCTCACCGTCGGCGAGACGATCGCCCAGCCCATCTACCAGCGCGACAAGCGGTTCGATCGCACCGAGGCCGGCCGACTCGTCGCCGACCTCATCGACGCCGTGCACCTCCCGCTCGGCACGATGCTCAAGCAGACCTGGGAGCTGAGCTCCGGGCAGCGGCAGCGGGTGGCCCTGGCGCGGTCTCTGGTGCTCGAGCCGCGCCTCCTCGTGGCCGACGAACCCGCGCGCGGGGTCGACGTGCTCGTGCGGCAGGCTGTGCTCGACGTCATCAAGAACCTGCACGGCGACCGGCGGTTCTCGGCGCTGGTGGTCACGTCGTCCGTCTCGGAGGCGCGGGCCATCACCGACCGCGTCGCCGTGATGCGCTCGGGGCGGCTCGTCGGGCTCGGGGCCATCGACGAGGTGCTGCGCGACGGGGTCGACCCGTACGTGAAGGTCCTCTCGACGACAACGCCGATCGACATCATCCGCCCCGACGAGCGGGATCAGTCGTGACTGCGCCGACCAGGGGTCACCGGGCGACGACGACCACCGTGAGCCTCTCGGCCGACCGGCGCCCGTCGCCCGGGCCCGTCAGCCTGGCGCCGCGCGAGAATCCGCGCTTCGTCGACGCCGTTCGCGCCGGGGGCGCCGCGGTCGTCCCCCTCGGCGACGAGACGCGGGGTCTGATCTGGCTCTCGTACACCGACCCCGAGGGTCTCGCCGCGGCCCTCGAGCGGCACCCGGGCATCGAGTGGGTGCAGCTGCCCTACGCGGGCGTCGACGCGTTCTCCGAGCTGCTCGCCCGCTACGCCGACTCGCCGCGACCACTCTGGACGAGCGCGAAGGGCGCCTTCTCGGAGCCCGTCGCCGAGCACGCGCTCATGCTCGTGCTCTCGCTGCTGCGGGTCGTGCCGTCGCGCGTGCAGGCGACGAGCTGGCAGACCGAGCAGCGCGGGCTGTCGCTCTACGGCAAGAACGTCGTGATCGTGGGCGCCGGGGGCATCGCGCTCGAGCTCGTCCGTCTGCTGGGGCCCTTCGAGACCCGCGTGACGATCGTCCGTCGCGGCGAGACGCCCGTCGAGGGCGTCGAACGCACCGTCACGGTCGACCGCATCGACGAGGTGCTGCCCGAGGCCGACGTCGTCGTGCTGGCGGCGGCGGCGACGGCGGGCACGTCGCGGCTGCTCGACGGCCGGCGTCTCGCGTCGCTCAAGCCGACCGCGGTGGTCGTCAACATCGCGCGGGGCGATCTGGTCGACACGGAGGCGCTGGTCGAGGCCGTCCGCGCCGAGCGGATCTGGGGTGCGGGCGTCGACGTGACCGCGCCCGAGCCGCTGCCCGACGGTCACCCGCTCTGGGGCGACCCCCGGGTGATCGTGACGCCGCACCAGGCGGACACGCCCGAGATGACGGCACCGCTGCTCGCCGAGCGCATCACGCACAACGTGCGGGCACTGCTCGGCGACGGCGATTTCGCCGGGGTCGTCGACCCGGCCGACGGCTACTGAGACCCGGGGGCGCGTCGTGTTCGATGCGCCCCCGAATCTTTGCTACAGTTAGGTCCGCTGTCGAAGGCTCCGGTCTGAGGCAGTTGCCATTCCTCGATAGCTCAATTGGCAGAGCAGCCGGCTGTTAACCGGCAGGTTCTTGGTTCGAGTCCAAGTCGGGGAGCGAAGGCCCAGAGGCTCCACCCTCTGGGCCTTTTTTCATGCCCTCGAGTCGACGACGGGGTTCTCGAGCCGGCGACGCCGAGGAGGCGCGGTCCGGCTGGTGCCGTCGCGCGCCTCCTCGGGGCTCTCGCCCGGTGGTTCTCGGCCGATCAGTCTTCGGGGTGATCGACGCCGGGTAGCCAGGTCCGGCCGGGGGAGCCCCAGCCGGCCTTCTTGACGGCCTTGGCGGCCGCCTTGTGGAACGGGTGCTCGAGCCGGTCGGTGTACAGCACGCCGTCGAGGTGGTCGAACTCGTGCTGGAAGATGCGGGCGAGCCAGCCGTGCGCCTCGATCTCGTAGTCGTCGCCCTCGAGGTCGGTCGCGCGGAGGATCACGCCCTCGGCTCGACGCAGCGGGAACCGCTCGCCGGGCACCGACAGGCAGCCCTCCGACTCGTCGTCATCGTCGAGCGGCTCGATCGAGAGAGGGGTCTGCCAGAGGGTGGGGTTGATCGCGACGCCGCGCCAGTCGTCGCCGTCGTCGTCCGTCCACGAGAAGACGAAGAGCCGGAGGCCGACACCGACCTGCGGACCGGCGAGTCCGACGCCGGGGGCGGCGTCCATGGTCTCGAACATGTCGGCGACGAGGGTGCGGATCGCGTCGTCGATCTCGGCGACGTCGGAGGCGGGGGAGTGCAGCACGGGGTCACCCGTGATGGTGATGGGGCGAACGGCCATTCGTCCAGCCTACTGAGCGGCGGCCCGCTACCGTGGACGCCGTGAGCCCGAACCTCAGCGATCTGACCGAGCAGGTCTCGTTGACCCCGTTCCAGGCGCTGGGGATCCCCATCGCCCTGATCGGCGCCGTGTTCCTCTCGATCGGCGCGCAGCTGCAGCATCGCGGCGTCGCCAAGGTCGAGACGCGACTCGGGGCGTCGCGCGGCGGGATGAGCGTCCGCCAGGTGCTCGCACTCATCGGTCGACCGTCGTGGGTGATGGGCACGCTGATGCTGGGGCTGGCCGTGGTGTTCCAGCTGACGAGTCTGCGGGTCGCCCCGCTGCTCGTGGTGCAGCCGCTCGGGGCCGTCGCGCTCGTGATCACCGCGGTGCTCAACGCCCGGTCGACCGGGCGGCGGCTGTCGGGGCGCATCAAGCGGTCGATCGCGATCTGCGTCGGCGGCATCGGCCTCTTCGCCACGGTGGCCGCGTTCACCGCCATCGAGACGGAGATCACGACCGATCAGCTGATCACCGTGCTCGTCATCCTGCTCGTCGTGGGCGCCGTCCTCGCCGTCGCGTTCGTCGCCCTGCGGCACCGACGCAGCGCGCTGTTCTACATCATCGGCGCCGGGGTGCTGTACGGCTTCGTCGCCACGCTCGCGAAGGTCGTGCTGAACCGGGTGTTCGCCGGCAACTTCGACGGTCTGAGCATCGTCTGCATCATCATGCTCCTCGCGGCGGCGGCCCTCGGCGGGTACTTCGTGCAGAACGCCTACTCGTCGGGGTCGCCCGACCTCGTGATCGCCGGGCTGACGGTGGTCGACCCCATCGTCGCGGTCACCATCGGGATCGTGGTGCTCGGCGAGGCGGCGAACGCGCCCGGCTACGCCGTCGCGCTCTTCCTCGTCGCGGGCGCGATCGCCGTCTACGGCGTGTTCCAGCTCGCCAAATACCAGCCCGCCAAGCGAAGCTGAGCTACCGTGGTCCCGCGCCGCAGACGCCATCGGCGGGGCACCAGCGAACCACGAGCACAAGGACGCCACGACACGTGACACCCGCCCCAGACCACGCCCCCGAACCCCGCGACGAGAACGCGAGCGGTCCGGGCGGCGGCGACACCGCGCCGCGCCTCACCGTGCTGATCGCGGCGGACACGTTCCCGCCCGACGTCAACGGCGCCGCCAACTTCGCCGAGCGACTCGCCGTCGGCCTGGCGGGCCGCGGGCACGACGTGCACGTCATCTGCCCGGCGGCCGACCGCCACCACGGGACGTTCCTCGAGCAGCACGACGGCGTGACCCTGACCGTCCACCGGCTGTACTCGACGCGCTGGCCCCTCCACGACTGGCTGCGCTTCGCGACGCCGTGGCGCGCCGAGCCCAACGCCGAGCGCATCATCGAGCAGATCCGACCCGACGTCGTGCACATCCAGTCGCACATCGTGATCGGTCGCGCCGTCGTCCGGGTCGCCAACCGCCGCGGCATCCGGGTCATCGCCACCAACCACTTCATGCCCGAGAACCTCCTCGAGCACACCGGGCTGCCGCACTTCCTCCGGGCGACGGCCGTCAAGCTCGCCTGGCGGGACGCGGCGAAGACCTACACGCACGTCGCGGCGATCACGACGCCGACCAGGCGGGCCGCGGCGTTCCTCGAGCGGTCGGTCGCCGTCACCGGCGTGCTGGCCGTGTCGTGCGGCATCGAGGCCGCCGACTACACGGCACGCGACGACCGACCCGCTGCGAACCGGGTGGTCTTCGTCGGTCGGGTCACGGCCGAGAAGCAGATCGACGTGCTGCTGAAGGCCATGACCCTGCTCGACCCCGCACTCGACGCGCGACTCACCATCGTGGGCGGCGGCGACCTGCTCAAGCAGCTGCAGCTGATGACCGTCGAGCTGGGCCTCGCCGAGCGCGTCACCTTCGCCGGCTACCTGTCGGACGCCGAGCTGCGGCGGACCCTCACGGATGCGACCGTCTTCGCCATGCCGTCGGTGGCCGAGCTGCAGAGCATCGCGAGCCTCGAGGCCATGGCGTCCGGTCTCCCGCTCGTCGTCGCCGACGCCATGGCGCTGCCGCACCTCGTCGACGAGGGGGTCAACGGCTACCTCTTCAGGCCGGGCGACAGCCGCGACCTGGCCGACAAGCTGACCCGCGTGCTCACGGCGGGCGACGACGAGTACCTCGCGATGCGACGGGCGAGCCTGCAGGTCATCGAGGGACACGACATCCAGCGGACGGTGAGCGTCTTCGAGTCGCTGTATCGTGGGGAACCGGTGGCCTCGGCCGCCGACGCCTGATCGACCCGCGCCTCCTGGGCGGTCGGTCGGCACGGGGCGGTAGCTCAGCCGGTTAGAGCAGTCGACTCATAATCGATCGGTCACGGGTTCAAGTCCCGTCCGCCCTACGACACGACCCCCGACGGTCGGTCGGCACCCGGTCGGGCATGCCACCATGTGTGCATGTTCACCCGACGGACACGCGACACCCCTGCCGGCGACGACTCCTCCTCTCCGGGGGGATTGCCGTCCGCTCCTCGCATCGGTGTGGGCGCCCAGGTGTACGTGCTCGACTCCGACGAAGACGCGGGCACGCCGTTCCCCTACGGGCCCACGGGCATCATCGTCCGCGCGGGGGGCTCGGCCTGGCAGGGCGTCTCGGCGATCGGCGGCTCGGCGCGCACCTGGCTCGTGGAGTTCGACTCGCCACAGCTGGACCGCGACGGCGAGGGGCCCGTCGGCTCGGCCTCCGTCGCCGAGAAGTTCCTCCGCCTGGCGCCCCTCGCCTGAGCCCGCCCGAGCCGGCCAGCCGGTCCGCTCGCTGGCCGTCTGCCGGCCCGCGCCCGCGCCCGCGCTGGCCCGGCCCGCCGGCC
>NZ_JAXCWG010000022.1:0-21446 GCF_034045195.1 Frigoribacterium sp. CFBP9030 | reverse complement strand
TCGGGCTCCGGCCCCCGGCCGGGGCCCGTGTTCCCGGTGGAACCCCACCCCGCAAGGCCTCACGGCTTCGCGAGGTGGGGTTTTCCCGTGCGCCCGCAAGCCCGCTCGCGCGGGCGACTCACAGCCGGCCGCTCGCGGGGGCTTCCGCCGATCCGCGCGGCGTACCCTCGGGGCCATGAGCGAACTCGACACCATCGACCTGACCACCCTGCGCGGCGACAGCACGACCTTCGGCGCCTACAGCGACAAGGTGGTGCTGGTCGTCAACGTCGCCTCGCGCTGCGGGCTGGCCCCGCAGTACGAGAAGCTCGAGGAGCTGCAGAAGACCTACGGCGAGCGCGGCTTCACGGTGCTCGGGTTCCCGAGCAACCAGTTCCTGCAGGAGCTGGGGTCGTCCGAGGCGATCGACGAGTACTGCTCGGCGACCTGGGGCGTGACGTTCCCGATGATGGAGAAGATCAAGGTCAACGGGCGCAACGAGCACCCGCTCTACACCGAGCTGAAGAAGGCGGCGGACGCCGACGGCAAGGCCGGCAAGGTGAAGTGGAACTTCGAGAAGTTCGTGATCACCCCCGGAGGCGCGGTGCACCGCTTCCGACCGACCACCGAACCCGACGCCCCCGAGATCGTGTCGCTGATCGAGGCGTCGCTGCCCGCGTAGGTCGAGGCCGCGCCGCGCCTACGCGAGCAGGTCGACGGCGAGGTACCCGGCGTATCCCCCGCGGGTGCGCCCCACGCGGCGGCCGGAGGTCAGCACCTCGCCGGCGTCGGATGCGGTGACGACGGCGTCGGTCTCGCGGAGCCGCTCGACGAGCACGACGTCCTCGTGCAGGTCGAGCGCGTCGAACCCTCCGGCTGCCCGGTAGGCGCTCGCCCGCAGCCCCAGGTTCGCGCCGTGCACGTGGCCGTTCGGGCGCCCAGGCGTGTGCCGGGCCGTCCAGGCCGCGATCTGCTCGGCGCTCAGGTCGGCGAAGTCGGGTCGCACGGTGCCGACCATCACGTCGCTGCCGTCGTCGGCGAGGGCCACCTGCGCCACGAGCCACTGCGGCGGCACGACCGAGTCGGCGTCGGTGTTGGCGATCCAGACGGCGCTCTCGTCGACGCCCTCTGCGGCGAGCAGTCGCATGGCCCGGTCGACTCCGGCGGCGCGGGCCACGCCGACGGCGCCGCCGGCCGTCTCGATCACCGTCACGCCGGGGGCGCGTCGGGCGAGCTCGGCGGTGTCGTCGGTGCAGGCGTCGGCCACGACGACGGTGACGACCCGCACCTCCTGGTGATCGTCGTGGAGGCGGTGCCGTGCGACCCCGACGGCGGCGAGGCAGCGCTCGATCAGGGCGGACTCGTCGCGGGCGGGCACCACGACGGCGATCCCCAGGACACGCGGGCCCAGGACACGCGAGCCGAGGAGGCGCGGCGCGCTCACCGCAGACCCGTCCGGTCGGCCACGGATCGCCCGTCGCGCGACCGCACGTCGAGCACGAAGTCGTCCTCGTCGTGGTGCGCGACCGGGAGCAGCCCGGGGCGGCGGAGCAGGGCGGCGTGCACGTCGTCGCCGCTCTGCCGGAAGTCGTCGGCCCCGTGCCGCCAGTGGCAGGCGACGACGGTGCCCGCGGGGGCGAGCACCCGTTCGACGTCGTCGAGCAGCCGCTCGAACTGGTCGGGGTCGAGGTAGTAGCCGACCTCGCTGATCAGCACGAGATCGAACGGGCCGGAGTCGGGCAGCCCGCGCGTCACGTCGGCCTGCTCGACCCGCACGTGCGGACGATCGGCGAGCCGCGCTCTGGCGTGCCCGACGGCGACCTCGGAGACGTCGAGCGCCAGCACGGACGACGCGCGCTCGGCGAGCTCGGCCGTCACGACGCCGATCGAGCAGCCGATCTCGAGCACCGAGCCGAGCCGCTCGTCGGGCAGCGACGCGAGCGTGATCGCGCGCTTGCGCCGCTCGTACCAGCGCGTCGTGACCCCCCAGGGATCCGCCTGGCGGGCGTGCGTCGCGTCGAAGCGGGTGCCCTGCGGCTGCGCGGGCTCGGGCTGCGCGGGCTCGGGCTGCGCGGTCTCGGGCAGCACCGGCTCGTGCGGCGCCGACTCGGGCTGCGCCGATGCGGGCTGCGCGGACACGGGCTGCGCCGGCTCGGGCGGCTCGGAGCGCACGAAGACCTCGGCGTCGCGCCGGAAGTGCGCGACGAAGTCGGGGCGCAGCACGGCCTCGTCGCCGGGGCGCGACGACAGCGGGCGCAGCTGCGAGGCGTGCCGATCGAGGGCGCGAGCCGCGGCGGCGCGGGCCTCGGGGTCGAGCTCGACCCGCACGAGATCCGCCCACGGCACGTCGGGGTGATCGGGGGCGCCCCAGTGCCAGAGCCAGACGGGGTACTCGAACAGGGCCGGCGCGAGGTCGGCACCGACCGCCTCGGGCCCTGCACCACCGGCACCGGCACTCACGGCACCGGCGTCGGCGTCGGCCGCGGCGCCCCGCACCAGCTCCGCCGCGATCTCGCCGAGCACGCGGTGGTCGCGGTGACCGTCGCCGCGCCAGGGGGCGAGCACGACGGCCGGGCGGACGTCGGCGACGACGGAGGCTAGGCGGGTGCGGATGTCGACCCGCGCCTCCTGCAGTCCTCCGTCGGCGACGCCCATCAGCACGAGCTCGATGCCGGGGCCGAGCTCGTCGAGGGCGGCTCGCGCCTCCGCCGCGCGCTCGTGGCGCAGGGCGTCGGCCGAGGTGGTGGTCGAGTCGGGGTGCGAGCCGGCTCCGTCGCTGACGACCACGACGGTGACGGCGCGCCCCGAGCGCACGGCGAGCGCGATGAGCCCGCCCGCGCCGAGCGTCTCGTCGTCGGCGTGCGCCGAGAGCACGAGCAGCGGACCGGCCGCCGAACCGAAGCCGGAGCCGTGACCGAGGAGGCGCGGGTCGACCGGCAGCGCGGCCAGCCTCCCGTCGGCGGCCCAAGCCTCGACGGGGCCGGCGGGGTCGCGCGCGTCGAACCTCACCACGGGGCGACCGCGCTCTCGCGCAGCTGGCGGCCGAGCGACGCGTCGTCGGCGTCGGCGTGGTGCTGGCGCAGGTAGAGGGTGAGGTCGGCGACCCGCTTGGCGTGGGCGGCGTCGGCGACGAGGGGAGCCGGGCCGAGCGCGCGACCGACCCGGGTCAGCACGTCGTCGGCGGCGTGGGCGACGGTCGCACGGACCCGCTTGGCGAGCAGACGGCCGTCGGCGCCGGTCGCGCGGCCCGCGTCGACGAGCTCGGCGGCCTCGGCCAGGGCGCGTCGGGCGTCGGAGAGGCGCTCGTCGACGGCTCCGAGCGCGGCGGCGGTGTGGGGGTCGGGGTCGCGTCGGACGACCGTGCGGTGCAGCGCGCGGGCGATGCCCACGGCCCCGCCGTACCAGCACGCGGCGACGGCGATGCCGCCCCACGAGAAGCCGGGGCGTTCGAGGTACCAGCCGGGGGCGCCCACCGGCGAGGCCGCGACGGCGTCGAAGCGCACCGGGCCGGAGGGGATCTCGACCAGCCCACGGGCGTGCCAGGCGCCGTCGACGACCTCGACGCCGCCCTGCCGCAGGTCGACCGAGAACAGCCGCCGCTCGTCGTCGACCCAGGCCGTGACGAGCGCCGAGTCGAGCACGCCGGCGAGCGAGCACCAGCCCTTCTCACCCGAGAGCGACCAGCCGTCGCCGATCTGCTGCGCCTCGAGACGGGTGCCGGGCAGCTCGGCCGCGAAGACGCCCCAGCTGCGTGTCGCCGCCGAGGAGGCGCGGGTCGCGACCGCCGCGTCGGCTCCGCCCGCCGCATCGACCTGCCGCAGGATGGCGAACGCGTCGAGGTGCGGCTCGACGGCGCGGGCCGCGCCGAGGTCGTGGGCGGCGAGCGTCGCGAGGGCCCGCCACAGGTCGGCGGTGCGCCCCTCCCCGGGGACGGGCGCCGCGCCTCCTCGGCTGGTCAGGGCTATGCCGAGTCGGAGGGAGCCCTCGACGTCGGAGGGGAGGTCGTCGGCGACGAGACGCGTGAGCGAGCCCGGTTCGCTGGGGCCGGTGAGTTGCATACCTCGACCGTAGGCCGCCGGGCGGATTCACGGGCTCCGTCGACAGGAGCCGGCGAGGGTGATAAGAGCCGGCCAGGGGGTCGCCCCGCGGGTGGTCGGCACGACGAGGGCGCCCCTCCCCCGGCGTCGGGTGCTCAGCGGAACGAGGCCGCGACCCCGTTGCGGTGGTAGTCGAAGACGATGCTCGTCCGCGTCGACGCGACGCTCGGCTGGGCCGAGAGATGGTCGACGACGAAGGTGCGGATCTCGCTCGAGTCCGAGACGGCGATGTGCACGATGAAGTCGTCGTGCCCGCCGAGGAAGAACACCTGCAGCACCTCGGGCAGACTCCGCACGGCCTCGGAGAACGCGGTGATGGCCGCCTGCCGCGACCCCGGGCGCAGGGTCACGCCGATGACCGCCTGCAGCGGGCGGCCGATGCGACGCTGGTCGACGCTCGTCAGGAACCCGGTGATCACCCCGCGGTCGATCAGCGACCGGAGTCGCGTGTGCGCGGTCGACGGCGCGACGCCGACCGCCGCGGCGAGCGCCGCGTTCGACAGGCGGCCGTCGGTGGCGAGCACGTCGAGGAGGCGGCGGTCGACCTCGTCGAGGTCCGCAGGAGGCGCGGCGACGGCTCCGTCGCCCGCCGCGCCTCCTGCAGGTCGAAGATCGTTCGATTCGGTCATGCTCAGCGCCTCTCGCAGGGTGTCATCGGGTCGATCCATCCGGTCTCGCAGAATCTTCTTCGGTCGAAACACGGGTGAAACGAATGATCGACAGCATCGTCTCATCGATCGACGACGACCGGCCCGCGAGGCCCTGACGCGACAGGAGACGCCCATGCGCGTCGGAGTGCCCACCGAGATCAAGAACAACGAGAACCGCGTGGCCATCACGCCCGCCGGCGTCGACGCCCTGGTGCGCCGGGGTCACGAGGTGCTGATCGAGAGCGGGGCGGGCACGGGTTCGCGGATCCTCGACGCCGACTTCGCCGCGGCCGGCGCGACCATCGTGCCGACGGCCGACGAGGTCTGGGCCCGGGCCGATCTGCTGCTCAAGGTGAAGGAGCCGATCGCGGCCGAGCACCGCCTCCTGCGCGCCGATCAGGTGCTCTTCACGTATCTGCACCTGGCCGCCGACCGCGAGCTGACGGAGGCGCTGGTCGCCTCGGGTACGACCGCGATCGCCTACGAGACGGTGCAGCTGCCCGACCGCTCGCTGCCGCTGCTGCAGCCGATGAGCGAGGTGGCCGGGCGGCTCTCGATCACGGTGGGGGCGTACCAGTTGATGCGCGCCTCCGGCGGTCGGGGCACCCTGCTCGGCGGAGTGCCGGGCACCCCGCGCGCCAAGGTCGTCGTGATCGGCGGCGGTGTCGCCGGCGAGCACGCGGCGGCGAACGCGCTCGGCCTCGGCGCCGACGTGACCGTGATCGACCTGTCGCTGCCGCGCCTCCGTGCTCTCGAGGCGCGCTTCGACGGACGGATCCAGACGCGGCCGTCGACGCCGCACGAGATCGCGGTCCAGGTGCGCGACGCCGACCTCGTGATCGGATCGGTGCTGATCCCGGGGGCTGCCGCGCCGAAGCTCGTCACCGACGAGATGGTCGCGGGCATGAGGTCGGGCGCGGTGCTGGTCGACATCGCGATCGACCAGGGCGGCTGCTTCGAGGGGTCGCGGCCCACCACCCACGACGACCCGACCTTCGCCGTGCACGACGCCGTCTACTACTGCGTCGCCAACATGCCGGGCGCGGTGCCCGAGACGTCGACGCGGGCGCTGACGAACGCGACACTGCCGTACGTCGTGGCGCTGGCCGACCGCGGCCTAGACGCGGCGACGGCGGCCGACCCGGCGCTGGCGGCCGGGGTGAACGTGCACGCGGGCGAGGTCACGAACGCCGGCGTCGCGGCGGCGCTCGGGATGCCGCTGGCCGCGTCGGCGACGCTCGGCTGACGCGCCGCGCCGCGCCGCCGCGCGACTCGCCGATGCAGTTGCGCGAGCCGGATCGGCCTGCTTACACTCGCCTCTGATCGAACACGTGTTCGAACGAGAGGCAGGCCATGAACATCTCCACCACCCGATCGGCCGTCGCGCTCTGGTTCGACGACGGCCTGCCCGCGCGCCTCGTCCACGACGGTGTCCGGTGGCGGGTCAGCGACACCCCCACGCCCCTCGTCGACGAGCCGCTGTTCGTCCACGAGCTCATCACGCACCCGCCGCGGAGGTTCCTGGGGTGGCGGTTCCAGGCCACGGCGTCCGACGGCACGACCCACATGTTCGAGGTCGTCCGCGACGCCGCGGGGCACTGGCTGCTCGGGCGCCTCTACGACTGAGCGGAGCCCGGGCCGACGGCGATGCCGGCCCGGGCTCCGTGTCAGGCGGGTCTCAGTAGCCGGCGCCGGCCGACGAGTCGGCGCCCTCGACGAGCGCGCGGGTTCCCGAGACGCCCAGACGGGTCGCGCCCGCGGCCACGTAGCGACGGGCGTCGTCGATCGTGCGGACGCCACCCGAGGCCTTGACGCCGAGGCGGCCGCCGACGGTCTGGGCCATGAGCCTGACCGCATGCTCGGTCGCGCCGCCGGTGGGGTGGAATCCGGTGCTCGTCTTGACGAAGTCGGCCCCGGCCCGCTCGGCGGCCTGGCAGACGGCCACGATCTCGTCGTCGCTCAGGGCGGCCGACTCGATGATCACCTTGAGCACGGTCGGGCTCGGCACGGCGCCGCGGACGATCGCGATGTCCTCCTCGACGGAGACGAAGTCGCCGGCCTTCGCGGCACCGACGTCGATGACCATGTCGACCTCGTGCGCGCCCGACGCGACGGCCTCGAGGGCCTCCGACGCCTTGACGGCCGGGGTGTGCTTGCCGCTGGGGAACCCGGCGACGACCGCGATCTTCAGCTCGGACCCCTCGGGCAGCACCAGCGGCAGCATCGACGGCGAGACGCAGACCGAGTAGGCGCCGAGCTCGACGGCCTCCGCGATGAGGGCGTCGACGTCGGCGTGCGTCGCCTCGGGCTTCAAGAGGGTGTGGTCGACCATTCGGACGATGTCGGCGGCCTGCAGTGTCTCGGTCATGGGAGTCCTTCCGGGGCGATCGAGCCCGATCGGCTCGTCGTCCATCATCGACCGTCGCGGCACGACGGCGAAACCGGCGACCCGCTCAGACCGGGCGATCGCCGTCGCGGCGCCTCTCGACCTCGATCTCGAGAGCCCGCAGGCGGGCCTGCTGCTCGTGGAACTCGATCTCGCGGTCGAGGGCGGCCAGCTGCTCCTCCGTGCTGAGGGGGCGGGAGGTGGTGGTGACCGTCTGCGTGCGCTGGCCGCCGAATCCGAGCCGCTCGCGCCTCCTCGGATCGCCGAACGACACGTGCTCGGACGGGGCCGACCGCTCACGGCCCACGGCGAACCACAGGATGCTGCCGATCAGGGGCAGGAACACCACGAGGAGCACCCAGACGAGCTTCGGCAGGTGCTGCACCTGGCCGTCCTGGCGCGTGACGATGTCGACCAGGGCGATGAGCACGAGGGCGAACATGAGACCGGAGACGAGCACGTACATGTCGCGATCATATTCAGCGAACTCCTACCTGCGCCACCAGTCATTCGGAGGATCATCTGGATGGAATCGGACGAATCTGGCCCGCCGACGCGCAGAAGTGGTTGAGTCGGTGATTGCCCGACCCCGTGGCAGCAACCGCGCCCGACCCGGCGCTCGCAAAGAAAGCAGTCATCATGCTCGGTCTGATCGTCAGCCTCATCATCATCGGCCTCATCGCCGGTGCAGTCGCCCGCCTCGTCGTCCCCGGCAAGCAGAACATCTCGATCCCGATGACCATCCTCCTGGGCATCATCGGCTCGTTCGTCGGTGGATTCCTCGCCTACCTGATCTTCCCCGGCAACAACCCCGACGGTTTCTTCCAGACCTCGGGCATCATCGGTTCGATCATCGGCGCCATCATCGTCCTGGTCATCTACCTCAAGGTCACCGGCCGCAAGGGCGCTCGCAACTAGTCGACCCTGCACCGCGCGGACGGGCCGCTCTCCAGTCGGAGGGCGGCCCGTTCTCGTGCGCCTGGGCCTCCGCGGCTTCGGCGGGTTCCCGTCACTCGCGGCGGGTCAGCGCTGACCCGCCCCCGATGACGGTGACCCGCCGCACCTCCGAGCGGCCTCGGTACAGCTAGGGCTTCCCGTTCCCGTTGTTGTTGCCGGGGCCCGAGTTCGGGTTCGACCCGCTGTTGCCCGGACCGGTCACGGCGCCGGTGCCCACCCCGGTGCCGGGCACGGTCGCCTCGGGCACCGGGACCTCCCCGGGCTCGTTCTCGTCCGGCTCGTTCTCGTCGGGCTCGTTCTCGTCGGGCTCGTCCTCGCCGGTCGACTCGGAGGGGGTCGTCGGCTCGGGCGCCGTCTCCTCCGACGGCTGGGCCGGCGCGGGCGCCTCCTCGGTCTGCTCCGGCTGCGGCTCGGTCGTCTCGGCGGGGGTCGTGGCCTCGCCGGACGGGTCGTCACTGGGCGTGCCGCTGCTCGGCTGCGACGACTCGACCGGTGCTCCGTCGCCGTCGCCGCCCTGCGTGATCCCCCAGACGACGGCCCCGGCGATGAGTGCCAGCACCGCGACGATGATCACCGGCAGCACCCAGCGACGTCGCCCCGAGGAGGCGCGGTCGAAGTCGCCGGGGCCGCCACCGGCACCGGAGCCTCCCGCACCGGCACCGGCCGCCACTCCGCCACCCGTCGCGGCGGAGCCGAGGGCCACCGCCGGAGCGAAGCGCTCGGTCGGCGCATCCGAGCCCGGAGCGCCGTTCGAGTACGACGACGTCGGGGCGTTCGCGCCGTAGGCCGCGGTCGGCGCGTCGGCACCGGCACCGTAGGCCGCGGTCGGCGCGTCAGCACCGGCACCGGCACCGGCACCGTAGGCGGCGGTCGGCGCGTCAGCCGCCGCCGCACCGGCGACGCCCGCACCCGCGACCCCGGCAGCCGCAGCCGCGGCGGCCGCGGCGGGCAGCACCATCGTCCGGTCGCTGCGGTTGATCGGCTCCGTCGGATCGGGCACCGACGCCAGGTCGGAGGTGTCGCCGCCGCGGGCGGCCGAGGCCAGTCGCGACGCGCGGCGGGAGACCTCGAGCGCGGTGGGTCGCGCCTCCGGATCCCTGGCGGTCATCGAGGTGAGGAGCGACGCCCAGCCGGTCTCGAGCGACGACGGCACGATCGGGTCGTTGTGCAGGCGCGCCATGACCGACTCGATCGCGGAGCCCGTGAAGACCCGCGTGCCCGTCAGGGCCTCGAGCGCCACGAGACCGAGCGAGTAGACGTCCGACGGCGGTTCGATCGGCTGACCGAGCGCCTGCTCGGGGCTGATGAACGCCGCGGTGCCCATGACGGTGCCGGTCGCGGTCAGCCGCGTCGAGTCGACGAGGTAGGCGATGCCGAAGTCGGCCAGCTTCGCGCGGTAGCGCCCCTCGCCGCCGGGCACGGGGGCGAGCAGGATGTTCGCGGGCTTGACGTCGCGGTGCACGACGCCGCCCTCGTGGGCCACGTGCAGCGCCTCGCCCAGGTCGGCGAGCATCGCGGCGGCCGTGGCGGGGGTCAGCGGACCCTCCGAGACGAGCGTCTGGAGCGTCGGCCCCTCGACGAACTCCATGACGAGGTAGGCGCGGTCGGCATCGTCGACGCGGGCGTCGAAGAGCGTCACGATCGCCGGGTGGGCGAGACCGGCGAGCACCTGCACCTCGCTGGTCTCGCGGCGCAGCTCGGCGGCGTCGGCCCCCGTCGGTGCGAAGAGCTTGATGGCGACGACGCGCCCGAGCAGCGTGTCGCGGGCGCGGTAGACGCTCGCCATGCCGCCACGGCCGAGCACCGACTCGATCTCGTAGCGGCCGTCGAGCACCATGCCTGCGGTGAGGTCCGGGGTGTCCATGTCGCCTCCTGTCCGGGTCGTCGGGCAACGCCCCCCACCTTATTCGGGCTACGGAGTGACCATGCCGCCGTTCACGTTCAGGGTCTCGCCGGCGACGAAGCTCGACTCGGCGCTCGCCAGGAACACGTAGGCGGGGGCCTGCTCGGCGGGCTGCGCCGCGCGGCCCATCGGCGACTCGCTCGAGCCGAACTCGGGCAGGGTCTCGGGGTCGACGCCCTGGGTGACCTGCAGCACCGACCAGGTCGGCCCGGGCGCGACGACGTTGACGCGGATCCCCTTCGAGACGAGCTGCTGCGCGAGCCCCTTCGAGAAGTTGTTGATCGCGCCCTTCGTGGTGGCGTAGTCGAGGCGGTCGGGCGCCGGCGTGTAGGCCTCGAGCGACGCGGTGTTGATGATGGTCGAGCCCGGGCCGAGGTGCGGCAGGGCGGCCTTGATGATCCAGAACGGGGCGTAGACGTTGGTCTTGAAGGTGAGGTCGAACTGCTCGTCGGTGATCTTCTCGATGCCGTCCTGCCAGATCTGCCGACCGGCCACGTTGACGACGGCGTCCAGTCCGCCGAGGCCGGCCACCGCCTCCTCGACCAGCGTGCGACAGAAGGAGGCGCTGGTGAGGTCCCCGGGGATCGCGACGGCCTTCCGACCGGCCGCCTCGACGACCTCGATCACGTGGCGGGCGTCCTCCTCTTCGGAGGGGAGGTACGACAGCGCGACGTCGGCGCCCTCACGCGCGTAGGCGATGGCGACGGCGGCGCCGATGCCTGAGTCGGCACCGGTGATGAGCGCCTTGCGACCCGTGAGGCGACCCGAGCCGCGGTAGGTGCTCTCGCCGAGGTCGGGCACCGGGTCCATCCTCGACTGCAGGCCCGGCTCGGGCTGCTGCTGCACCTCGGGGCTGATCACGGGGAAGCGCGTGCGGGGGTCGTCGAAGGTGTACTGATCGCGGTCCATGCCGTCCGTCGTACGCCGGGGTCCTGAGCGGAGGGTGCGTGCGTACCCCGCGTCGCACGGTGGCCCGCGACCCCGATCGGCGGGTGTTATCCGTCATGCGCACTGGATGCACGGATAGTTAGTCGGTCTAGCGATTCCCGTGACAGCATGCTCATGCATCGACTTCACGGCGGTGCGGAGCGGCTCACGGCCTCTCCACCGAGAGTCAAGGGCAGCGCAGGGCTGCCAGAAACGAGCACCACGATGAGCCTCATCCGCCCCACCACCGGTCGCGTCCGCAGCCCCTTCTCCGAGGTGCGCGACACGGAACGCCAGGCCACCCTCTTCGTCGTCGCCACGTCGGCCGTCGCGGCCAGCGTCATGGCCACGGCCGCCCTCCTCGTCACCCTGGGCTTCGGCGCATGAGCGCGTCCGAGCTGCGTCACGTCGAACTCGCGCCCACCGAAGCGCTCGACCTCTCCGAACTCTTCGTCGGACGTGGCGAAGACGGTCCGCTGGCGGCCTGAGCCATGCGACCCTCCTTCTCCAGCCGCATCCTGGCCTCGTCCGACGACGTCGACCACGTGTCGTACTTCGACACCGGCATCGACGACGACGACCTCGACTGAGATCGGCGTCACCTGACGTCACCGCGTCACCCGCTCCTCCTGCATCATCAGCACGACCCGCTCCTCCTGCGTCATCAGCACGACCCGCTCCTCCTGCGTCATCAGCACGACCGAGCACGATCCGTACCAGCGGCCCACGACGTGGGGCGCCGACGAGGATCACCGACCACGGGCCTCCCCTCACCGGGAGGCCCGTCGTCGTCTGCGGGTGCGGGTGCGGGTGCGGCCGTCCTAGGCTGTCCGCCATGAGCATCGACGCCGAGAAGACAGTCCAGCTGCGCCGCTACGAACTCGTCGAGGGCGTGTTCGACGAGTTCGTCGAGTGGTTCCAGGCCCGGATCGTGCCGGCGCGCGAGGCCGAGGGGTTCGCCGTCGAGTTCGCGTACGCCGACCGCGAGGCCGGGGAGTTCGTCTGGGCGGTCAGCGTCGCAGGCGACGCCGCCACCTTCGCCGCGGTCGAGGAGGCCTACCTCGCGAGCGACTCGCGCGCCGCCGCCTTCGCCGATCAGCCGAAGAGGGTCGCCGCCAGCCATGTGCGCCTGATCGAGCCGGTCGTGCCCGCGGGAGCCCGCACGGCGCGCTGAGCCCGACCGCGCACGTCGACGCCTTCAGGAGGCGCGCGAAGGGAGCCGCAGGAGGCGCGCGAAGGGTGGTCGCCGGAGGCGCGCGAGAGTAATCGCCAGCTGGCCACGGAACGGCCTCGCTATCCGATTCGCGAACACATCCGGATACCCCCCAACCGGGGCGCCGACGCCTCCGAATGCTCTCCCGGGTGCCTAGCAACCCGTGTGTCCGGTCCACTGCGGACGGCGTTCCCGGCGAGTACCCGAAACCCGCCGAGATCACGCGTCGACGCAGCGGACGACACCCGTCGAGGACCCGAACCTCGGCGCGGGCTCTCGGATCAACGACGATCCGGGATCCTGCTGGGCACCGATCTCGCGGCGCCGATCCCTCCACAGGGTCGTGCGCCGCCGTCCCGCTGTTCGCTCTCCGGCGCAAGCCGGGCCGAGTCGAGGCGGGAGACGTATCGTCGGACGAGCCTCGTTCGAGGCCGTTCTCACGAGGAGCCCCGTGTCATCTGATCGACCCACGCCACCACGTGCGACCGTCGTCTTCCTGTCCGACGCCGACCCCGACCCCGATCGGTCCGACGATTCGCTCGGTGCCGCTCTCGCCGCCGCGTCGAGCGACCCGGGGGCAGCCTCCCTCGACGTCCACGTCGCCTCGGCGCCCTCGCCCGGGGCGACCGACGACGAGATCGTGACGGCCGTCGTCAAGGCGATCCGCGCCTCCGGAGCATCCCGGTGGCTGCTGGCCGCGAGCGGCGCCCGCGTCGACGCCGTCTCGCAGACGGTGGCGCGCATCCTGTCGGGCGAGGCGGGCGTGTTCGGTCTCGCCGGCGTGGTGGTGACCTCGCCGGGCGACTTCGACGGCGTCCCCACGCTCGTGCTCGACGACGCCTCGGCCTCGGGCGAGTCGCCCGTCGAGGCGATCGCGACGTTCTGGCGCGATCGCGCCGGGCTCGGGCCGACCATGTCGCTCGACTTCGCCGAGGTCATCGCCTCGACCCGCACCAGTCCGCAGACCCGGGCGCTGCTCGCCCGTCGCGCCCTCGCCGACGACCCCGACTACCGGCCGCAGACCCTCTCGACGTCGCAGCTCGAGACGCTGCGCGTCGTCGCCGACCTGGTCGTGCCCCAGCGCGCCCCCTGGCCCGGTGCCGAACTGGACCTCGCGGCACGGATCGACGTCGATCAGAACCTCGGCAAGTCCGACGGCTGGCGGAACAACGCCCTGCCGCCCGACCGCGAGGCCTACCGACGCGGGCTCGACGCCCTCGCCGACCTGCGCCTCCTCGGTGTCGACGACCAGCGGGCACGGGTCGCCGCACTCGTCGCCGGCGAGTTCGAGCCGCCGGCCGGCGAGATGACCGCCGAGCAGATGCAGCTCTGGTTCGAAGACGCACGGGTCGACCTCGTGCGCGCCTGGCTCGCCCACCCGGCGACGATGGAGCGCATCGGCTTCGACGGCTTCGCCAACGGCGGACCGGGCGGTGCGCTCTTCCAGGGCTTCGACCTGCTCGGCGCCGACCGACGCGAGCAGTGGGAACCGACGATGGAGGTCGTCCGATGAACCTCGACCAGATGACCACCTACTCCGACGACGAGATCGTCGACGCCGTCGTGATCGGCACGGGCGCCGGCGGGGCGCCGATCCTCAGCACGCTGGCGGCGCAGGGTCTGCACGTCGTCGCGCTCGAGGCGGGGGCGAACTTCGACCCCGAGCTCTTCACCCAGGACGAGACCGAGGCCGTCGCCATCAACTGGATGGACGAACGCCTCAGCGCCGGCGAGAACCCGACGGCCTTCGGCCTGAACAACAGCGGCAAGGGGGTCGGCGGGTCGACCCTGCACTGGGGTGCCTTCACCCCGCGCCCCGACGAGCGCGATCTGCGGCTGAAGTCGCTGACCGGCAAGGGCGTCGACTGGCCGATCGAGCACGCCGAGCTGATCGAGTACATCGAGCGCGTCGAGGCCTTCGTCGGCATCGCCGGGCCCGCCGACTACCCCTGGGACCCTTCGCGGCGATACACGCTGCCGCCGGCGCCGCGCAACGCGTCGTCCGACATGATGATCCGCGGGTGCGAGGCGCTCGGCATCACCGCGACCGACGGCCCGGTCGCGATCACCACCGTCGACCGCGAGCAGGAGCACGCGGGCATGCGCCACGCCTGCGTCAACTGCGGCAGCTGCCACCAGGGCTGCCGCAACGGCGCCAAGGTCAGCATGGACACCACCTACCTGCCGTCGGCGGTGGCGCACGGCGCCGAGATCCGACCCGGGTCGATGGTGCACGGCATCGAGCTCGACGAGGCCGGCGAGGTGTCGGCCGTCGTCTACACCCGCGACGGGGTCGAGCACCGTCAGCGCACGAAGGCGCTGTTCCTCTGCGCGGGCGGCGTCGAGACGCCCCGTCTGCTGCTGCACACCGGGCTCGCCAACAGCAGCGACCAAGTGGGCCGCAACTACATGGCGCATGGGGCGACCCAGGTGTGGGGCACCTTCACCGAGGAGATCCGCAGCCATCGCGGCTACCCGTCGTCGATCATCACCGAAGACACGATGCGACCCGAGGGCGTCGACTTCGTGGGCGGCTATCTCATCCAGAGCCTCGGGGTCATGCCGTTGACGCTGGCCACGACTCTGGTGCGCGGCGGCGGACTCTGGGGCGACGAGCTCGTCGAGGCGATGGAGGGCTACCGGTACCTGGCCGGGGTCGGCATCAACGCCGAGTGCCTGCCGAGCGACGACAACCGCCTCGTGCTGTCCGACGAGCTCGACGAGTTCGGCATCCCCAAGGCGATCGTCTCGTTCAGCGCCGGCCCCAACGAAGACGCCATCGACGAGCACGCCATCGCGACGATGACCGCCATCGTCGAGGCCGCCGGTGCCACCGACACGATGGTGCTCGCCCGCACGGCGCACACCATCGGCACCTGCCGCATGGGCGACGACGCGACGGACGCCGTGGTCGACGCCGACGGGCGCAGCTTCGACGTGCCGAACCTCTGGGTCTGCGACAACTCCGTCTTCCCGAGCGCGGTCGTCGCCAACCCCGCGTTGACGATCATGGCGCTCGGGCTGCGGACGGCCGAGAAGTTCCTGGCGGCGCGGGTCGCGGGGTAGACGGGGGCCGGTCGGCGGGGCCGGGGCAGCGGGGCCTGGTCGATCGGCAGGCGGCCGGTCGGTGGATCGCAGGATAGGCGGTGCGGGCGGCGGGCATGTCCGGGTTGTCCGTTTTCGGAAACTCCGGCGGATCGGGGCCGTACTCGGCTGGACAGGATCGAACGCTTGTTCGTATCTTGGTCCCGTGGGTAGTGACGAGAGTTGGAGCGACGGCGGCGTCGTCTACCGCATCACCGTCTTCGGCAACCGCCTGACCCTCGAGATGACCGAACCTCGCCGCGACGACAGCGATGACAGCGGTGGCGTCACGATGGACATCTCGCGCATGTGGCACCGCGGCCAGTCGGGTGCGGCCCGGTTGACGATCGTCAGCCGCACCGGCGCGGTCACGATCCCGTGCCCCCTGCCGATCGCCCGCCGTCTGGTCACCCGTTGGTCGGCCACGACCGGAG
Organism: Frigoribacterium sp. CFBP9030; assembly: GCF_034045195.1. Classification (NCBI taxonomy): domain Bacteria; kingdom Bacillati; phylum Actinomycetota; class Actinomycetes; order Micrococcales; family Microbacteriaceae; genus Frigoribacterium; species Frigoribacterium sp. CFBP9030. The sequence goes on along the minus strand of NZ_JAXCWG010000022.1, from coordinate 5,816 downwards.
ACAGCGTCGGCGACGACCGCCTCCCCATGAAGGACGAGCACCCCTAGCCGCACCGCTCCCCTTGCGCGCCCCCGCCCCCCCCTCTGTGCAACTCGCGACTGAACGGCCCCTGACGGGCAGCATCTCCTGGCGTTTCAGCTCCCTCGGGGCAGAACTGTCGGGTTCGGCACGCGCCCGACGGCCCGGCCCGTCGGGTCCGGCCCCCGCGACGCCGACGCAGCCAGACTGGCGTCATGACCGCCCCGCTCGAGACCCCCGACGGCCGCTACATCGTCGTGCGCGGTCGCCTCTGGCGGCGGTCCGACCCGTCGCTGAGCGACGACCGGCGGGCCGAGCTCGTGCACGACCTGATGGAGGCGCGGCGCGCGAAGAAGACCGCGCTCGGCGACGACGACCCGGCCGCCGTCGAGCAGGCCCGCGCCCGAGTCGACGCGGCGAAGACCGCCCTCGGCGAGCGCGGCCCCGTCTGGTGGAGCGACGACGCACCCGACGAGACCCGCCGCATGGCGGAGAACACGCGGTACGCCGACTGGTTCGCGTCGGTCGGGAAGCCGTAGACCCTGCCACGCTGGGAGGCATGCCGTCGCTCGATGCCCTCCGCGCCTCCTTCGTGTCCACCCGAGGAGGGGCGGTGGACGACAGCATCCCGCAGCTCGCCGAGGCCGACCCCGACCTGTTCGGGGTCGCTCTGGTCCGGCCCGAGGGCGAGGTGGTGGCCTCGGGTGACGCCGAGCATCCGTTCTCGATCCAGTCGGCCGTGAAGCCGTTCCTGTTCGCGTTGGCTCTCGCCGACTCGGACGGCGCCGCGCTCGACCGGGTGGGCATCGAGCCGACGGGCGAGGCGTTCGACGCGATCAAGCTCGAGAGCGACACGGGTCGGCCGCCGAACCCGATGGTCAACGCGGGGGCGCTGCTCACCGCCAACCTGGTCGACGGCGACTCGGGCGATGCGCGAATCCACCGGATCCTCGCCGGCCTCAGCGCCTTCGCCGGTCGCGAGCTCGACTACGACCGCGAGATCAGCGAGAGCGAGCAGCTGCACGGCGACCGCAATCATGCGCTCGCCCACCTGATGCGCTCGGAGGGGACGCTCGACGAGACCGCCGACGAGGCCGTCGCCGTCTACGCCCGCGCCTGCTCGGTGATGGTCGACGCCGTCGCCCTCGCCGTGATGGGGGCGACGCTGGCGTTCGGCGGGCGCAATCCGGTCACCGGCGAGCGGGTCGTCTCGGCCGAGGTGGCGCGCGACGTGGTCTCGGTGATGGCGACCTGCGGGGTCTACGACGGCTCGGGGCGCTGGATGCGCTCGGTCGGCGTGCCCGCGAAGTCCAGCGTCTCGGGCGCCATCGTGCTCGCCGCCCCGAATCGGCTCGGCGCGGCGATCATCAGCCCGCCGCTCGACGAGCTCGGCACGAGCGTCCGCGGCGAGGCCCTCAGCCGCGCGCTCTCCGAGCAGCACGGTCTGCACTCGTTCGGCTACCGCGGCTAGGGCCGCCGGCAGGGGGCGCCGGGCGCCGGGCACCCGGTAGCGTCACCGGGCACCGGGCACCCGGCAGCGTCACCGGGCACCCGGCAGCCGGCACCCGCGTCAGGCCGGGGTCAGCAGCCCCCGCTCGAGCACATCCGCGACGGAGAGCACCTTGTAGCCCTGGCTCTCGAAGAAGACGGTCATCCGGTCGTCGTCGGTGCCCATGACCGTGCCCTCGCCCCAGGTCGCATGGACGACGTGGGCGTCGGTGGCGAATGCAGGAGGCGCGGTGTCGGTGGGGTGCGCCTCCTCGTCTCCCGAGCGCGCCTCCTCGGCATCGATCCCGGCGCGGTCGTCGGACACGCAGAGGTCGCAGTTGCCGCAGTGCTCGGGCGAGTCCTCGCCGAAGTAGCCGAGCAGGAACCGGCGGCGGCAGCCGGCGGCCTCGGCGAAGGTGCGCATCATCTCGATCCGGGACGTCGCGACGCGCTCGCGGGTCTGGGCGACCTCGCGAGCCGCGCCCGCCGCTTCCGCCGCGTCGAGACCGGCGACCGGCTCGAACCCGTCCGTCGACTCGGTCAGCGCCCCGCCCTCGAGCAGCAGATCGATGAGGCGCGACACCGTGCGCGAACCGAGTGCGAGCTGACCCGCGACCTCGGCACGGGTCACCGGGCGTCCGGCGGCCGACAGCGCCGTGAAGACCCCCCGCAGATCGGCGCGGCCGGGCAGCCCCGAGGCGAAGAACGACCGCAGCGACAGGTCCTCGGGCCGGTAGTGCAACGTGGCGACGGCCGGGTCTCCGTCACGACCGGCCCGGCCGATCTCCTGGTAGTAGGCGTCGAGCGAGTCGGGCACGTCGGCGTGCACGACGAAGCGCACGTCGGGCTTGTCGATGCCCATGCCGAAGGCGCTGGTCGCCACGACGACGTCGACCTCGCCGGCGTGGAACCTCTCGTGCAGCTGCCCGCGCTCGGCGGACCGCTGCCCGCCGTGGTAGCCGACCACCGTCCGGTCGGGGCGGCGTTCCGCGATCGCCGCCGTGTAGGCCTCGGTCGCTCTGCGGGTCGCCACGTAGACGATGCCGGGCGTGGTCGAGCCGGCCACCTGCTCGACGACGGCGCGCATCTTCTCGTCGTCGTCCTCGTGGCGCACCACCTCGAGGGCGAGGTTGGGACGATCGAAGCCGCGGCTGACGATCAGCGGATCGCGCAGTCGCAGCCGTTCGACCACCTCGTCGCGCACGGGCCCCGACCCGGTCGCCGTCAGCGCCAGCACCGTCGGGCGGCCGAGGCGCTCGACGATCTCGCCGAGATGCAGGTAGTCGGGCCGGAAGTCGTGACCCCAGGACGACACGCAGTGGGCCTCGTCGACCACGACGAGGGCGACTCCGGCGTCTCTCAGCCGGTCGACGGTCTCGTCTCGCGCGAGCTGCTCGGGGGCGAGGAACACGTACGTGATCTCGCCCGCGGCCAGACGCTGCCAGCCGGCGTCGTTCTCGGCGTCGGTGTGACCGGAGTTGATGGCGACGGCCGAGGGCGCATCGGGGCGGCCGACCAGCCCGGCGACCTGATCGGCCTGCAACGCGATGAGGGGCGACACGACGACGGTCGGCCCGTCGAGCACGGCACCGGCGACCTGGTAGATCGCCGACTTGCCGAACCCGGTCGGCATGATGCCCAGGGTGTCGCGACCCGCGACGACGGCCTCGATCGCCTCGAGCTGCCCGGCGTGCAGATCGTCCCAGCCGAACAGGTCGGCGGCGGCGGTCGTGATGCGGGCGGTGCGGGCTGCGGGGGTTGCGGTGCGTGCGGTGTCGGCGGTGGGTGCGGTGCGTGTCGTGCTCATGTGGTCCTCGTGTCGGTGGGGCAGAGGTCCATCTCAGGCTCGCCGACCGTGACACGCGCACGACTGACAGCCGATGATCGGCCCGCCGTACCCCGGCTCCCGATCGGGGCGGCACACTACTCCGACCCGCCCTAGGATCGTCCACGGGGGAGCACCTGCTTCGAGAGATCACCCTTGGGGGGCCGCATGACCGACGACGACCGCGACGCGCAGGGGCCGGACGACGCGCCCGACGGGGCCGGCCAGCGCGATCAGCACCGCCAGCCCGCCGAGCCCCGCCAGCCCGCTGAGCTATCCGGGCACGAGATGCTCTTCGGCACCCCCGACGACGACCCCGAACCTGCCACCGACCCAGAACCCGACCCCGACACCGACCGGCGTCGCGGTGGTCTCGCCCTGCCGATCATCGCCGTGACGGTCGCCGTCGTCACCGTGGTGGCCGCCTGCTTCGTCGTCTTCGGCGACGTCCTGGGAAGCGCTGGCCAGCCGACGGCCGAACCGGCCACGACGTCCGCGACCGCACGACCGGGTGCCGCGCAGTTCGGCCCCAGCGCGACCCCCACGCCGACCCCGACCCCCACCCCGTCGGGTGAACCGACCCCGCGCGCCGCCACGGCCGCGCCCGTCGACGCCGATCTGCCGGCGCCGTCGGTGGCGTCCGTCCCGGCCGGCACGGTCGTGACCGAGGGCGATGTGCGTTCTCCGCTCGGCAGCGTCGCGTACCACTACCGGGTGGTCGCCGACGGCTCGAACGGCTACGACGTCCAGTACTCGGGCTTCACGTCGACGCTGCCCGTGCCGGTGTCCGCGACGCTCATCGACATCGCGCCCTCGGTGGGCGACGGGCTGACCTCGTACGGCGTCGGCTCGGTGCTGCTGGGCGGGCCGACGAGCGCGCCGACGTCGGGGGGCACGACCCTCGGCACCAGCCAGCCGTCGTACCTCGGCACGATCGTGACCTACTCGTCGGCTCCGTCGGCGGACGGCGTCCCGCTCGAGATCGGGCCCGACAAGGTGCTGGCCGTGCAGTCCGTCGCCTGGAGCATCCCGCCGCGCGAGACCAACATCGCTCCTGCCGACTCGGGCCCCGCGTCGCTCGCGGCCGGCACGGTCACCTCGACGACCGACGCCGGAGCGCCCCGCAGGTACCTCGTCTCCCCGAACGACACCACCGACGCGGTCGCCGCCCGGTTCGGCATCTCGGTCGCGGCGCTGATCTACCTGAACGCCGGGCTGCAGGTGCTCGACGACGAGCAGCGTCTGTTCGAGGGCACGACGCTCAATCTCGATCCCGCGAGCGTCTGACCGGCTCGCGCCGCGCCTCCTCGGATCTGCTCAGAGGCCTGCGCCGCACGGCAGGAGGCGCGGGTCAGCCGGTTGCGACCGCCGGCTCCGCGTCGAAGCGGGCACCCTCGGGCCGCGGGGGCGTCAGCACGAAGATCAGGAAGGCGAGCCAGCCGACGAACGGCACGAACAGGATGAACGCCCACAGCCCGCTGCGGTTCGCATCGTGCAGACGCCGCCAGGTGATGGCGAGGGTCGGCACGGCCGTCGCGAGGTAGATCGCGAGGAGGATCGCGTTCGGCGCGGTCGAGAACGACTGCCCGTCGACCTCGCTCCAGTCGCCGGTCAGCACACCCGTGACGCCCTGGATCGCGAACGGCAGCGCGAACTGCACCAGCGCGACCCACCAGTACTCGGCCCGCCCCGCCCGACCCGAGAAGGTCGCGTACTTGACGACGAACCGGCGCATGGCCTCGACGAACGACGCTCGGTAGTACGGCTGGTCGATCGGCCGACGGTCGCGGTCGCGGTCGCTGGGGGCGGAGGCGATGGTCACGGTCTCATCGTAGGTGGCGAGTCGGCGGCGGAAGCGTTATCCACAGGGCTCGGACGCGGCGACCCCCGCCCCCTAGGCTGAGCGAAACGACCGCGTACCGAGGGGACCGCTCATGACCGACAACACGCCCAACGACCCGAACCAGCCGGGCTACCAGAACCCGCAGGGCCAGCCCGGCTACCCGCCCCAGGGAGGCGCGCAGCAGCCCTACGGATCGGCTCCCCAGGCGTACACACCCGGCTCGAACGAGACCACGGGCGGCAGCAAGCCCCCGTCGAAGGGCATGGCCATCGCCGGCTTCGTCCTCTCGTTCTTCGGTCTGCTCGCCATCGTGGGTCTGATCCTGAACATCATCTCGTTCCGCCGGTTCGGGCGTGCGGGTCAGCCGCGCGGCCTCTCGCTGGCCGGCATCATCATCTCGATCGTGGTCATCATCATCACGGTCATCGGCATCATCGTGCTCATCGCCAGCGCCACCGTCCTGCTGCAGCAGTGTGCGGGCCTCGGCCCCGGCACGCATGTGGTCGACGGCGTCACCTACACCTGCAGCTGAGCTTCACCCCCACCGCACCAGCCCGACGGGCCGGTGCCGCACCCCGGGTCATCGGCCCGCCGGAGCGGCGCCGGCCCGTCGCCGCGTCCGGCGCCGCCGCCGCGCGCGCC
>NZ_JAXCWG010000021.1:0-23609 GCF_034045195.1 Frigoribacterium sp. CFBP9030 | reverse complement strand
TCGGCGCGGCCGGCGCGGGCGGTGCCGGTGGTGCCGGCGGTGCCGGGGGTGCGGGCGGTGCCTCGGGTGGCACCGGCGGTGCGGCCACGACGCCGGGCGCGGCCCTCGCGCACGAGCGGCAGAACCTGCGCGCCGTCGAGGCGACCATCGCGTCGGAGGCCATGCGGCGCGCGGTCGAGCTGATCGCCGACAGCCGTCCGGTCGGCATCGTGGGGCTGCGGGTGTCGGCGGCGCTCGCGAACTACGTCGGGTACCTGGCGCAGCGCATCGTGCCCGGGGTCCACGTGCTCGACGACGCGGCGCGGCTCGACGACGACCTCACGCAGCTGCACCTCGACGGAGCGACCACGCTGATCGTGTTCGCGATGCCGCGCTACCCCGCGGCCACCGTGCGGGCCCTCGCCCGTGCCCGTGAGCTCGGCATGACGACGGTCGGCATCATCGACACCCCGCTCGTGCCGTTCGCGCATCTGATCGACGTCCGTCTCGTGGCCCCCGTCGGCCAGGACCTCGTCTTCGACTCGCACGCCGCCGCCGTCACCCTGTCGATCGCGCTGCTCGAGGGGGTCGCCGCCCGCGACGCGCGCCGCACCCGCACCCGCCTCGACGCCCACGAGGAGCGAGTCGCCGAATGGGAGTACCGCTCCCCCTGACCCGGCCCGCCCCGTTCCTGCGCACGCCGACCCGCGCCTCCTCCCCCGCCTCGCCCCGCGCCGCGTCGCTCTGCGCAAGCCGATCCGCGCCTCCTCGTCCGCCTCGCCCCGCGCCGTTCTACGCAACCTGACCCGCGCCTCCTCGTCCCCCTCGCCCCGCGCCGCTCTCCGCAACCTGACCCGCGCCTCCTCCCCCGTCCCCGCGCAGCGATGAACCGCGTTCGCGAAGGAGAACCGCGATACAACGCAGTTCATCTTCGCGAACGCGGTTTTCGGGTGGACGAGGAGGCGCAGCGCAGCAGAGGCGAGGAGGCGCGGCGCAGGAAAACGAGGAGGCGCAGTGCAGGAGAAGCGAGGAGACGCGGCGATCGACGATGAACCGCGTTCGCGAAGAAGAACCGCGATACAACGCAGTTCATCTTCGCGAACGCGGTTTACGGGTCGACGAGGAGGCGCGGGTCAGGCGGGTCAGGCAGGCGAGGAGGCGCGGGTCGGGCGGGACGAGGAGGCGCGGGGCGCGCGGGAGGGGAGACGCGGCGCCCGGCGATGAACCGCGTTCGCGAAGAAGAACCGCGATACGACGCAGTTCATCTTCGCGAACGCGGTTCATGGGCACGCGCGGAGGCGCGGCGCAGCAAAGGCGGGGCGGGCGCGGGTCAGGCGGGCGGGGCGGGCGCGGTGATGCGGGCCACCGCCTCCTCCGTGAAGCGTCGCGACGGCGGTTCGGGGTCGAGCACGCGGTGGATCGACAGCCCCTCGATCAGCGCGTCGACGCGTCGTGCCGTGTCGGGGTCGAAGTGCCGCTCGAGCTCGACGCGGCTGCGGCGCATCCACTCGCGGGTGATGCGGCGGAACGCCGGCTGCCGTGCGGCGAGCGTGTAGAGCTCGTACGACAGCACCTGGTCGCGCAGCCGCCCCTCGGCCGCGAGATCGTCGTGGATCAGCGACACGATCGCCGCCCGGGCCTCGTCGGGTGCGGTCGCCGACCCGAGCGCCGCCTCGAAGCGGGCGATGATGGTGCCGGCGAAGCGGGTGAACGCCTCGTGCAGCAGATCGTCCATCCCGTCGAAGTGGTAGGTCATCGAGCCGAGCGGCACATCGGCGCGCGTCGCGATCTTGCGATGCGAGATGCCGGCGACGCCGTTCTCGGCGATGAGGTCGAGCGTGACGTCGATCAGACGATCGCGCCGCTCGGGGTCGCTGCGCCGGGCCGTCATGCCGACCACCTTAGTCACGATGCGTACGGACGTACGCAGCCCGCGCCTCCTACCGGAGCACCGAGCTCAGCAGCAGACTCGTCTCGGAGTTGATGACGCCCTCGACGCTGCGGATCCGCGCCAGCACGCGGTCGAACTCGCCGAGCGACGAGGTGCGGTACTCGGCGACGAGATCCCACCCGCCGTTGGTCGTGTGCAGCGACACCACCTCGGGGAACCCGCGCAGCTGCCGGATGACGTGGTCGGTCGACCGCCCCTCGATCTCGATGAAGCCGATCGCGCGGATCAGATCGGGGTCGTGGTCCTCGCGCACGCGCACCGTGTAGCCGAGCACCGTGCCCGACGCCTCGAGCCGGTCGAGCCGCGACGTCACGGTCGCGCGGGTGACCCCGAGTCGGCGCGCCAGGGCGGCGGCGGACTCGCGGGCGTCGACCCGGAGGGCGGCGAGGAGGCGCCGGTCGAGTTCGTCGAGATCGGCCATGACCCGAAATGTACAGCAGCACTGCGCGGATCGCCGAGTCGGGGGTGCGATTCAGCGCGTGCTGACGATTGCCGGTGCATATCGCGCAGCCATAGCGTGGAGCGACGACCGGGTGACCGGCGAGACGACCGGGCGACCGGACGACCGGCGAGACGAGCAGAGGGGAGGCGCCCGTGGTGCGCTTCGTAGACGTGCAGAACATGATCCGCTGGGTGACCGACCGCGGGGTCGGCCCCATCACCGCCGGCATGGTGACCGCCCTCGAGCGCGACTTCGCCCGCTGGCCCGCCTTCGACAAGTCGCCGCGCGTGGCCTCGCACTCGCCGATCGGCGTGATCGAGCTGATGCCCGCGAGCGACAGCGAGACCTACGGCTTCAAGTACGTCAACGGCCACCCGTCGAACCCGGCCCGCGGGTTCCAGACCGTGACCGCGTTCGGCGTGCTCGCCGACGTCGACACGGGGTACCCGACGTTCCTCGCCGAGATGACGATCCTCACCGCGCTCCGCACCGCCGCCACGAGCGCGATGGCGGCGAAGCGTCTCGCCCGCTCCGACTCGCGGGTGCTCGCCCTGATCGGGGCGGGGTCGCAGGCGGAGTTCCAGGCGCTGGCGATGCGCGCCTCCCTGGGGATCGAGATCGTGCGGGTCTTCGACGTCGACCCCGGGGCGACCGAGAAGCTCGTCCGCAATCTGACCCCGCTCGGCTTCGAGATCACCGTCTGCGCGAGCCCGGTCGAGGCCGCGGAGGGCGCCGACGTCGTCACCACCTGCACGGCCGACAAGCAGAACGCGATCGTGCTGCCCGACGAGGCCGTGCGACCCGGCATGCACGTGAACGCGATCGGCGGCGACTGCCCCGGCAAGACCGAGCTCGACCCGGTGACGCTGCGCCGCGCCGACGTGTTCGTCGAGTACCCCGAGCAGACGCGGGTCGAGGGCGAGATCCAGCACCAGGCGGCCGACTTCGCCGTCACCGAGCTGTGGGAGGTCGTGGCCGGCCGACTGCCCGGGCGCACGAGCGACGAGCAGATCACCGTGTTCGACTCCGTCGGCTTCGCCATCGAGGACGTCTGCGCGCTCAAGTACCTGCGCGACGACGTCGCCGGCACCGACTACGCCGTCGACATCGACCTCGTCGCCGACCCCGACGACCCGAAGGACCTCTTCGGCCTCGTCGCCCGTCAGCCCGTCGGGGTCTGAGGACCGACGTGACGAGCGTCGTCGAGACCGGCGCGGGCGCGACCGGCGCCGGCCCGACCGGCGCGATCCCGAGGGGCGTCGCGAGCGTGACCGGCGTCGCCGACCCGGCCCGCGCCTCCTCGTCCCCCCTCGTCGCCGACCCCGAGGAGGCGCGGCTCGCCCGCCAGTCCCCCGCCGCCGTCGTGATGGTGCGTCCGCGTCATTTCACGCCCAACCCGCAGACGGCGCGGGACAACGCGTTCCAGACCGATCCCGCCGACGTCGACGCGTCGCGGGCCGAGATCGCCGTGCGCGCCCGGGCCGAGGTCGACTCGGTGGCGGCCGCCCTGCGCGCCGCGGGTGTGCGCGTGCATCTCGTCGACGACGAGCGGGCCGACCGTCCCGACGCGGTGTTCCCGAACAACTGGTTCTCGACGCACTCCGACGGGCGTCTGCTGCTCTACCCGATGCACTCGCCGAACCGGCGGTCGGAACGGCGCGACGACGTGGTCAACCTGCTGCGCGGCTCGTACGGGGTCGGGTCGGTGGTCGACCACTCGACGCTCGAGTCGCTCGGGCTGCATGTCGAGGGCACCGGAGCGCTCGTCTTCGATCACGTCGAGCGGGTCGCCTACGTCGCCCTCTCGCATCGGGCCGACCGGGCCGCCGTCGATCTCGTCTGCCGCGGGCTCGACTACGACGTCGAGGCGTTCACCGCGACCGACGCCGACGGGGTGCCGATCTATCACACGAACGTGGTGATGAGCGTGGCCTCGCGCCTGGCGCTGGTCGGCCTCGAGGCGATCGGGTCGTCGAGCGAGAGGAGGCGCGTGGCCGACCGCCTCGCCGCCTCCGGACGCGAGGTGGTCGCCCTCACCCGCGCCCAGCTCGCCGAGTTCGCCGGCAACGCCCTCGAGCTGCGGGGCGCCGACGGGCCCGTGCTCGCGGTGTCGGCGCGCGGCTGGGCGGCTCTCACCCCGGCGCAGCGGGCGACGGTGGCGAGGCACGCCCGCCCGCTGCCGCTCGATGTGCCGACGATCGAGCTGGCCGGCGGGTCGGTGCGCTGCATGCTGGCCGGAGTGCACCTGCCCGCGCACGGCGCCGTCAGCGGCAGCGGAGCCCGTTGGAGAGCGACACGGTGACACCCGTCGTCGCGTCCGACGTCGAGGTCCAGAGGGTGCCCGTCGCCCCGAGCACGGCCTTGACCTTGACCGTCGAGGCGAGATTGAGGCTGAGGCCCGCGGTCGGGGTGAACGTGACCGACTTCGTCGAGTTCGGATTCGACGTCGCCGACGACGCGGCGGTGCTCCCGTAGGTCACCGTGCCGCCGAGCAGGCCGGGCCCCTGGAGCTCGAACGAGTCCGCGTCGGCGCCCGCCGGGTAGGCGAACGTGATGGTGACCCCGTTGCTCCCCGCGTTGACGCATCCGAGGGTCGTCGTGTTCGGCACGGCCGCCGGCTGACCCACCATGCCCGCCGTCCACGACGACTTCGGGTTGATGGTCGTCGCGAGGAACGGAGCCGCGATCGCCGTCGCGGGCAGCACGAACCCGATGCCCGCGGTCGCGATGACGAGCGCGCTGAGACCCGAGCCCCAGAGCAGGCGTCGGCGCCGATGCGCCGCGCGACGCTCGACGAGCACGAGGCGGCGGGTGCCGACGCCTGCGCTGCCGGGGAGCCGAGGAGGTGCGGTGCGCGACCGCCCGTCGCGCGCCTCCTGCACGTGCGCGGCCGGTGCGACGACCCGCAGCATCCGACCGACGGCGACCCCGGCGCGGTGGATGCCGCCCCGACCGGAGCCGGCGGCACGGGCGCCGGCTCGACCCGCGCCTCCTGAACCCCCGCCTGCGGGGCCTCCGCCGTGTCGTCCGTGTGTGCGGCCGGCGATGGTCGACGGGTCGGGCTCGGGGCGACGGCGCAGCGGCCCGTCGAGCAGGGTGACGGCGATCAGCACCACGAAGGCGAGACCGGCGAGCACGAGGTGCGCGGCGTCGCCGTCGTGCAGCCAGACGATCGGCATGCCGATGAGCGGCACCCGCAGCACGCCGATGCCGTGCACGTCGTCACGGGGCACCGGCGACGAGTCGGCGGCGGCGTTGGCGTCGCCCTTCGTGATGAGCGTGCCGTCGGGGGCCGTCGAGTCGACCCGGTGCAGTCGCAGCGCCCCCTCGTGATCGGGGTCGTCGAAGAGCAGGACCTGCCCGGCGTCGAGCCTCGCGGAGTCGACCGGCCGCGAGATGACGACGTCTCCGACGGCGACCCGCGGCATCATCGACCCGGTCATCACCGTGGTGGGCTGCCAGCCGACGACAGCGGGGGCCGCCGCCCAGAAGGCGAGACCGAGCAGGGTCGCGATGATCCCGCGGGCGAGCGTCGCCGCGACGATCCGGGACCAGTCGGCGACCGTGGCCGCATCGACGCTCGACCCGCCCGACGACAGCCGGGCCGAGGCCGACCCGGATGCCGCTGCGACGTGAGCGTGCGACGTGAACACGACGACGACCTCTCGTTCGGAGCGCCCGGAGGCCGCGGATCAGCTGTTCTGGGCCTCCCACGTGAAGCCGAGGGCCGCCGTGCCGCCCTGCACCGTCGACGGCGCGTTGGCGGGCAGCGTGTAGGTGAAGCGGAAGACCTTGCTCTCGCTGGCGGTGCCGGTGGGCGACCAGGTCGGGATCCCGTTGCCGTAGCTCGAGTAGGTCGTGCCGAAGTTGGCGACGGTGCCGCTGTACAGCGAGCCGCCGGTGCCCTGCGCCACGAAGCCGGTGCAGTCGGCGAACGTGCCGCCGGTGCCCTGCTCGACCGTGAGGTTCAGGCTGCTCGCGAGCCCGTTCGTCGTGGAGGGGGTGGTGCCGTACAGCTTCACGGCCGAGGGCAGCGACCCGGTCGACGTGACGACGATGCACTTCGCCCCCGTCGAGCCGGGCTTCAGCGCCGTCGCGTTGAACATCGCCGTGTTCGCGTCGTCGTCGGACAGGGCGACGTTGCCCGCGGTCCAGTTGTTCGTCGGGTTCGACGTCGTGGCCGAGAACGCCGAGTACGACGCGGTCGACACGATGACGCCCGAGGCGACCAGGGCGAGCGGCACTCCGACGAAGGCGGCGATACGGGCGGCGCGGGTTGCGGCGATGGACATGGTGGAGCTCCTGATCCGGAAGAAGACGGAGCGTCACGGTGGACGGTAGGAGGCACGGTGCGAGTGGTTGGGTCGCGGCGCTCGATCGCTCGGGTTCGGTGAGGACCCGATGACGCTCCGTTGGTACAAAAATGAAGATAGTTCAGTCATGGGGGTCGTGCAAGAGGTGCGGCCGACCCCCGTTCGCGGGACGTGTGCGCGGGGCGGCGCGGGCCGGCGCGGCGGTCACCCACAGCGCCAGGAAGTGGACACGACGCCAGGTTTAAACCTGGCGTCGTGTTCACAACCTGGCGCGGTGAGTCGCGGGCGGGCCGCGGTGAGTGGCGCGCGGGGACTGGGCGCGGGGCGCCGGGCGCAGCGAGTCGCGCGCTAGGCGTCGACGGCGGGGACCTCGGCGACCGCGATGTCCGCGCCGTCGGCCCCGCGGATCTCGACGGCGGCGACGTCCTCGCGCAGCACGCCCGCGTTCAGGCTGCAGTCGATCTCGACGTCGGTGCCGAGGAACGTGCCCGACTCGTACTCGCGCCCGTCGTCGCCGACGACGACCACGGTGAAGGGGTCTCCGGCGGGGAGCCCGGTGACCGTCAGCAGCGTCTCGGTGCCCCAGGTGTGGGCGACGACGTCGCCGTCGACCTCGACCCCCGAGGGCGCGCCCGCGAACGCGACCGGTTCGACGGCGCCGAGCGTGCCGGGCGGGCCGTCGACGTGAGCGTCGCGGGGGGTCGCGACGAGGGCGCCCGCACCGGCTCCGACCGCGAGGCAGGCCGCGGCGCCGAGCGCGGTGAGCAGCGTGCGCCGTCTCGGGCGACGGGTCGCGCGGGCGGGACGTCGTGCCGACCGGTCGGGCAGCGGGGTCACGGGGGCGACCGGGGCGTCGCGAGTGACGGGGGCATCGGCGCGCGGCGAGACGGCGACCGCACCGTTGTCGACCGCATCGGCATCCGCATCCGCGTCGACCGCAGGCGCGCCGGCACCCGCGATGCCCGCGACGCGTCGCCGCAGCTCGGCGCTGGGTTCGAGGTCGACCCAGCCCGCGCCTCCTGCCCCTCCGTCCGGCTCGGGGAGGTCGGCGAGGCGCACCGTGAGCGCACCCAGCTCGGCGAGCTCGGCGTCGATGCGGGGGTCTTCTGCCCGGAGCGCCGCGAACTCGGCCGCCTCGGCGGGTGAGAGGTCGTCGGCGAGCGCCGCCGCGATCAGCTCGTCGCGGCGCGAGGGCGTCGGGTCAGTCATCGGTCGTGTCGCCTTCGTCGAGGTGGGTGCGGAGGGCGCGCAGGGCGTAGTGCACGCGGGTGCGGAGCGTCGCGACGGGTACGCCGGTGCTCTCGCTGACGTCGCGGTAGGTGCGACCGCGCAGATGCACGGCGACCACGGCGGCGCGGTGCTCGTCGCTCAGCCGGGCCAGCCCCTCGACGAGGCCGAGGCGGTCGAGGGGGTCGGGTTCGTTCGTCGACGCGTCGGGGGCGTCGTCGGGCGTGACGAGGTGCGGTGTGCGCTGCCGGGCACGCAGCACGTCGATGATGAGGCGCCGTTCGATGGCGAAGAGCCAGGTGCGGGCGGAGGCGCGGGTCGGGTCGAACCGGTCGCGCGCCCGCCACGCGCGCAGGAACGTCTCCTGCACGCAGTCCTCCGCCTGACCGCGGTCGCCCAGGGCGTTGACGGCGAAGCCGAGCAGCGCCGACCCGTGCTCGGCGAAGGCCTCGTCGACGTCGAAGCTCGACGGTGGTGCGGTCATCGGGCTCCGCTCGGCGGTCGGGTGGCGGTGCGGCGTCAGGAGGGCCGTCATCGACGTTCCTCTCAGACTAGGGCGGCGGGGTCTCGAGGGGATACGTCGGGAGGTGCGGTTCCGTTCACTGCCGACCCGCGCCTCCTTCAGGGGGCCGAATCGAAGAAGACGGAGTCGACGAACAGCGCGACGAGGAAGACCGGCAGCGAGAAGGCGACCATCGTTCCGGCGATGATGCCCCGGCGGCGCCCTCGTCCTCCTCGGGCGCCCGCGGCCGACGCCAGGACGATGGTCGCGATGATCCCGGGGGCGAGGTACATCGCAGACCACTCCCCGACCCGGTTGAGCAGGGGGTCCGTCGGCGTCAGGGAGCCCACCGTCGAGATGGGGAAGAACGCGGGGACGATGATGACCGACGCGAACAGGACTCCGACCGCCGCCGCGATGCCGAGGGCGCCGAGCACGCGCGGCCGCAGACCGTCTCCGGGATGGGCGTCGGCATCGGCGTCGGCACCGGCATCGGCATCGGCATCGATCGGCGAGGTCATGCGAGCAGGCTAGCGGTCGCCGTGTCTCTGACTCGTCGCGGCGCCTCAGGCCTCGCGGACCCAGCGTCCGTCGTCGTCGAGCGCCCAGGTGGTCGCGGGCGCGTCGCTCGCGGCGACGTCGGTGAGCCAGTAGGTCTCGTCGGGGCTCCAGCCGGCCAGGACGGAGGCGGTGCTCTCGTCGACGGGGACGCTGCGGCCGGCGGTGAGCAGGTACCCGGCGACGGAGACGTGCACGGCGTCGGCGATCTCGGCGACGGACGCCCAGTCGGGCGAGACCCAGGCCCCGGCCCGACCGGTCGCGCGGTACCAGTCGTGCCGGTGCGACGCGGTGACCTCGAGCGGGTGCTCGCGGCAGAGGCGGGCCCAGTCGTCGGGGCCGTCGACCTCGATCACCCGGGCGTCGGGCGGGACGTCGAGCTGCCGCACGTGTGCGCGGGTGTCGCCGAAGCCGTCTTCGACGAGTCGCAGGCCGAGCGGGGCGCCGTCGGGCCCCGCGTGGGTCGTGACCGGGCCGATCCAGTTCGGGGTCGACCACCAGTCGGCGCTGAACGAAGAGGTCGGGTCGAGGGGCCGCTCACGCAGCGCCCTGACCTCGCCGGCGACACGGGCGTCGCGCCACTGCTGCAGGGCCGCGCGGACGCCGACGACGCTCCACGACGGGGGCTCGCCGGTGCGGAACTCGGGCCGGTCGAACTCGACGAGGTGCTGGTCGGGGGCGGTGCGGTCGCTCCACCACGCCGTGGCGGGCGACGACACGACGTGCTCGGCGACCCGCCGGAGGGCCCGGGTGACGACCGGCTCGACCATCAGCAGGTCGTCGCCGTCGGGCTCCTGCCAGTAGGCGGCGGCGTCGACGGTGCTGGCGAGGGCGGTCGTCAGTGTGTCGTCGTCGAGGTGCGGCAGCGGGACCCGATCGAGGGCGTCGGCGAGCTCGGCGGGGGTCGGGTCGGGCAGCGGGGCGTCGGCGCCCGGGCCGTCGGCGGTGCTGCTCCGCAGGAGGGTGACCGCGACCCCGTTCGCCTTCGCCGACCGGTACGAGGCGAAGAAGACGAGCTGGCCGAAGTGCTCACGCGCCTCGCTGGCCGGGTCGCCGTGCCGCATGAGCTCGAGGCAGAGCCGCCGCCCGCGCGGGCCGGCCAGCAGGGCGTCGGCGTCGATCGGGGCCGTCATGCGCTCAGCCTAGGAGGCGTCGGCCGACGGCTCGCGACCGGCCCGCGAGGCGCGGATCTCGCGACCCGACGCGCGGGCGTCTCGCCCGATCACGAGCCAGGCGACGATCGCCACAGGGGCGACCAGTGCCCAGAGCACGATCCAGAGGGCCTTGGCGGAACCGCTGAGCGCCGACCTGACGACGCTGACGAGCATCCAGACGGCGGCGAGCGCGCCGATCGCGATGATCGCCGTCCAGCCCAGGTCGTACGCCGCAGGCCACATCGCACCGGACCCTCCGGCGCTCGCGAGCAGTCGGTCGATCGGCGCATCCATGCCCGGCATGCTAGCGGTGCCGCCGGTCGGTCCGACAGCCCCCAGGGGCCTCGGCGGCGCGGGCAGCCGGCGGTCTTCGTTCATGGACCGGTCGCCCACCCCCTGCGCACGTTGACCCGCTACCGATCGTTCCTGACGGCAAAGCGCTCATTCGGAATGGATGCGACGCGAGTGTCCGTACGACCCGCCAGGAAGACGCCGGCCAGCGCCAGCGCCCCGGTGGCGGCGAAGACCCCGGCGAAGCCTGCCGGGCCCGTCCCCGCCGCTGCGAGGACGGCTCCCCCTGCACCAGCGACGAGGGCTGTGGCGAGCGTCTGGGCGAGCTGGAGCGACGCACTCGTGGCGCCGGCGGACGACCCTGCTGACATCGTCGCGCTCGTCGCGGCGTTGAAGGCGACCCCCATGCCGAGCCCGGCGATCGCCCATCCCAGCACCGCGCCTCCTGACCAGGCGTCGGGGACGGCGACGGTCACGGCCGTGAGGACCTGCCCGGCGAGCAGCACCACGAACCCCCATCGGACGGACCGGGCCCTCGTACCCGGCCGGGCGGCGTCGATGCGTGCCTGGATGAAGGAACCAGCCGTCCAGGTGAGAGCCCCCGTCGCCAGCGCCACACCGGCGAGGGTCACCCCGACACCGTGCAGACGCGTCAGGCCGAGTGGCACGAAGGCCTCCGAGCCGAAGTACGCGCCGCACAGCAGGAACCGCACTCCGACACCCGCGGCCGCTCCGCGCGCTCCCCGAAGCGTGCCGACGGGTGTGAGCCTGCGGAACGACCACGCTGCGACGAGGCCGCCGATGCCGACGAGCGGTACGAGCACGAGGAGCGACGTGCTCTCGAGGGAGGCGAGGAGAACCGCCGAAGCCACCGCCAGGACGATGGAGGCGACGAGAGCTCCGCGTCGCGCCCGACGCGCCTCATCGACGCTGCGAGCCTCCGCGGCACCGGAGTCCGGTCCGCCCCGGGAGGAGACGCCGCCGACTCGACGCGCGCTGGGTAGTACGAGGGGAAGCAGGGCGAGGACGATCGGTCCGACGACCCAGAAGACGAGTCGCCAGTCCGCCACGGCGACGAGCGCACCGGCGAGCAGGGGCCCCACGAGAGACGGGATCGTCCAGGCCGACGACAGGAACGCGAACATGACCGGCCGGAGGCGCGCCGGGTAGGCCAGGCCCACGAGGCTGTACGCGTAGGCCATGACGGCGCCGACCCCGAGACCCTGAAGAGCGCGGGCCGCGATGAACACCTCCCACGTCGGGGCCGCGCCGGCGACGATGCAGCCCGCCGCGAAGACGAGGCCCCCGACGAGCACCGTGCGTGCCGGTCCGCGTCGATCGATGTCACCACCGGCCAGCACCGTGCCCACGATGTTGGCGAGCATGAGGGCCGAGAGCCCCCAGCCGTAGGCGGACAGACCGCCGAGGTCGTCGGCCACGACGGGCAGGATCGTCGCGACGCCGAGCGACTCGAGCGCCACGGCACCGACGCTGGCCAGGATGCCCACGGTCCGGGCCCGCAGCCCCGGTGAGAACACTCCTACGGGATCACCGCTGTGCGCGGTGTCCGGGTGGCTGGGGTCGCGCGGCCGGGGGGAGGAGCGGGTCGTCATGCGGTCTCACTTTCGTTCCGAATCGGTACGGAATGAAACTAGGCTATCGTCGACTCATGACGCAAGCAGGCCCCGGCGACTCACGCCGCACCTCCTCGATTCCCGCCCGGTCGGGCCGACCGCGTGACGCGAGCATCGACGAGCGTGCCGCCGCAGCGGTCATGCGGCTCCTCGGCGAAGGCACATACCGCGACCTGACGCTCGACCGCGTCGCGGCCGAGGCGCGCACGAGCAAGCCCGCGCTCCGACGCCGCTGGGGAAGCCTTCCGGGGGTCGTGGTCCACACCCTGATAACCGTGATGGGCACGAGCCCGACACCGGACACCGGCTGCCTGCGATGCGACCTCGTCACGGGGATCGGCGGCCTGGCCGAGTCGATCGCCTCGACCCCCGTCACCACCGCCCTGCCCGGCCTCATCGCCGACCTCGCCGGCGACCCCGAGCTCCGTGAGAGATTCACCCGCGACTACTTCGACGCGCGCAGGTCGACCACCCGGGCGGTGCTCGAGCGCGCACGGGACCAGGGCGCACTCGCCCCGTCGACGGACATCGAACTGGTGCTCGACCTCCTCGCCGCGCCCCTGTACTACCGAGCGCTCTTCGCCCACGAGGCGATCACCACCGACACGGCCGAGAGGATCGTGGACACGCTGCTCGACGGCCTGTCCGTCGATGCCGCCTCGAACCACCCTTCCGCGCCGGACCACTGAGACGGCGCCTCGCGGCACACCCTCGACGGCCATGGCGGTCGAGGTCGTCAGCACGCCCCTCGTGAGCGTGCACGCGACACATCACTCCTTGCATCTGTGCTGCAAAAGGCTTCGACAGGTTGTCCCCTGATATCGAGACCGCGTCTCGCGACTCTGGGGACGCGTGACGACCCCGGAGCGCCCGCAAAGTGATCGGCTATCGGGACGCAGCCGGGGGGCTCTGTGGGCATAGGCACCATCTGCCCGTGGGTCCTTCAACCGATTCGGCCAGAGCACCGGAAGCCGCGAGTCACGTCTCCAGACGCGGGGCCGGGATGTGAAGCCGTCGCGCTTCTCGCAGGGTGTCGCGGAGGACGGCGCGACCCTCGACCATGTCCGTGTCCGTGTGCGCCCCGAGGGCACGGCGCGCGATCGGGACCAGCGCCGTCGCCCATCCCATCGCAGTGCCCATCAGGAGCGGGAGGCGGTACGGAAGCATCGCGCGGCGATGCTCTGCGAGATCCACACCCCGTGCTCGGAGAAGCGGCAGCAGGTCGCGGGTCGTTGCGAGCGCCTTCCGGAGAGCCTGTCGGTCACCGATCATCGCCGACAGTGAACCCTTGCTCATCGCCTGGGCGTACATGCCGGCGTCGGCGATGAAATGGAGCCACAGCCACCCCCGGATGTCCTTCTCCTGCCGGGCAGTGATGCCGGCCTGCTGAAAAGCCGACAGGACCTCCTCCTCGCGCCGACTCGTCAGAGCGTGACCGGTACCGATGACGACCGACGGCATGATGGCGGCCACCAGGAGGCCATCCTCCTGGAACTGACCACCCCCACCCGGGAAGCCGAAGACGACCTGATCGGCCGGCAACGGCGCGACGGCCTCGAGCGGCTCCTCCCACACGTTGCCGAACACCAGGACGGTCGCCGATCCCAGTCGGGGCGCGAGGAAAGCCGCAGCCTCAGCGAGACGATGATGCCCGACGCTGAGCACGACGAGGTCGAACCCCTCACGTGGATCGATGGTCTCGCGGAACCTGACCGGGTGGTTCTCACGGACTCGTCGGCCGAGCAGCGCACGACGCCCGTCGATCCAGTCGATGCGCACCTCGTCCCCGTATTCCGCAGCACGCCCCGGGCGTACGTAGAACTCGACGTCGTGACCAGCGGCGGCAAGGACGCGACCGTAGATCGTCGCGATCGCTCCCCGCCCGAACATCAGGATGCGCATGAATGACCTCTCGCTAAGCTGGAGACGATCTCCGGTTGAACTATATGGAGATAATCTCCAATTATCTAGGGAGGGTGCCTCCGTGGCCGAGGAACGCGCAATGCGGGCGGACGCCCGTCGGAACCGAGAAGCGATCGTCGCTGCCGCGCGGGTCGTGTTCGACCAGCACCAGCAGGCGCGATTCGACGACTTCGCCGCTCTCGCCGGCGTGGGGGTGGGGACGCTGTACCGGCACTTCCCCACACGGGATGCTCTGGCTGCTGCCGTGTACGAGGGCGAGGTGGCACTGCTCTGTGAGAACGCTGTCGACCCGGCGCGGCCGGCCGTCGAGAACCTCGAGTCGTTCCTCCGCGGCTTCGTCGAGTACGTCCTGGAGCACACCGGGCTGGCCCGCACGCTCGCGGCAGCCGAAGACCCGACCGTGTTCACCGACGGTGGGATCCAGATCGAATGCACGGTGGCCGACCTCGTGAGCCAGGCGGCCCGGGACGGCACCGTCCGTGATGACATGCCGGTCGGAGCGGTGATGATCGTGCTGCACGGCATCGGCACCGCGACAGGCCGACCACTCTGGGCATCTGAATCACGCGCAGCCGTGGAGCTCTTGATCGCTGGCCTTCGGGCCACTTAGAGGCACCCGATTCCGCCGGACACTTGAGCCAGGAGCACCCGACACCCGTCTCGAAACGCCATCGGCTATCGGACACCTTCAAGGAGCCGTACTAGGTGCTTCTTACATCGAGCGCCTCCGCTTGCAGAGGGAAGACCACCATCCTCGCCATTGCCGATGAGCCCGTGCACATCACGCCCTGATCGCCAGTAGGCATATCGGCCGCGGGTCGGGCGCACCGCTGGCGGCCAGTGACTCATCCCGACGACGCGGTGGCCCTACGTCGCCGGTCGATCGCGCAGATGACGAGAGCGATGACCGCGCCCAGCACCGCGCCGACGGTGTTCATGGCCCAATCGTTCGTGTCGCACCGGCGACCGAGGACGGGCGTGAGGGCCTGTACGACTTCGATGACGGCGGAGAGGGCGACCGCACCGGCGAGGATTGTCAGCGGCCGGTTCGTCGCCGTCCCGAGGAAGAGCACGAGCGGCAGCAGCATCGCGACGTTGGCAAGCGTCTCGATGCCCTGGAACGGGACGCTGAACTGCACGGTGCAGGTGACACCGCCGGGCCGAGCTCCGTCGGGCAGCAGGGTTAGAACGAGCACCGCGATGAGCGCGACAGCCGAGAGGCCGAGGAGGACACGCCGGAGCCGGAGCCGGTGCAGGACCCAGGCGAGCAGGGTGGCGGCCGCGACGGCGACCCAGAAGCCGATGCGGACGAGGGGCGCGTGTTCGACGAGGAACGTGGAGATCACCGGGGGCCGTCGCTTTCTCGGTCGAGGCGCGTGAGCCAGACGTTCATGAGCGCGGACTCCTCGGGGAGGAGGGCGCCAGGCCCGCCCTCAGCGAGCTGCGCACGGAGCTGCCGCCGGGCGGCTGTGGCGACGTTGAAGGACGCCGTCGGGGACCCCGTGACGAGGACGGCACCGAGGACGGCGTCGCGGAGCGCGTCGGCGACCGCATCGGTCTGTCGTGCGGGACGCGGGGTCGTCATCTCGTCGAGGGCGAGCCCGACGTTGGCCGCCAAGATCATCCCCGATGCGACGTCGACTTCGAGACGGAGAAGCCCCGCGGCCGCGCACCGAGAGAGCGTCCGCTCGAGCAGCGCCCTCACACCGTCCGCTGCGCGACCGCCCGCCCAGGGTCGCGGCGCGAACATCAGGCGATAGAGGGCGGGGTTCTCCCTCGCGAAGTCGAGGTGGTCACCCCACCCGCGGCGCAGGTCCGCCGCCGGGTCGTCGGTGGCCTCGAGCTCGGCCTTGCGGGCGGCGTAGCGCTGCAGGCCCGTCTCGGCCAGGGCGTCGAGGAGTCCCCGCTTGTCGCCGAACAGCCGATACAGCACCGGCTGAGTCACGCCAACGGCCGCACAGACCGCTCGTGTGGCGATCTCGCCATCGGACGCGGCGACGAGTTGTTCCTCGGCCGCCGCGAGCAGCGCGCTCCGGAGGTCGTCGTCGGATCGGATCATGGCCCCCAGCCTAGGGCACTTGCTATCGCGTGTCGTATCTGTGATAGTTCTTGCGTATCGGCGAAACTGCCGACCGATAGCAACGAAAGGCAGATCATGAGCACTGATCCCCAGCGCGTCGCCGTCGTCACGGGTGGCTCCCGCGGCATCGGCCGCGCCATCTCCACCCGACTCTCCCGTGACGGGTTCACCGTCGTCGTCGCATCAGCCAGCGGGGGTGCCGCGGCCGCCGCGACCCTCGACGAGATCACGAGCGCCGGCGGCCATGCCATCGCCGTGCAGGCCGACGTCGCCGACGAGCACGCCGTGGCAGCGATCTTCGACAGGGTCGCGAACGACTTCGGGGGCGTCGACGTCGTGGTGCACTCGGCCGGACGCCTCGGCTTGTCGACCATCGCCGAGCAAGATCTCGACGCCCTCGACGACCTGCACAGGACGAACGTCCGCGGCACCTTCGTCGTCGCACAGCAGGCAGCACGTCGACTGCGCTCCGGGGGTGCCTTCGTCGGCATGTCGACATCCGTCGTCGGAACGCAGTTCCCCACCTACGGCGCCTACGTCGCGAGCAAGAGCGCGGTCGAGGGCATGGCGCTGATCCTGGCGAAGGAGCTCCGTGGCCGGGACGTCACGGTGAACGTCGTCGCTCCGGGCCCGACCGCGACGGAGCTGTTCCTCGACGGCAAGACGCAGGAGCAGATCGACGCCCTGGCCAAGGTCCCGCCGCTCGAGCGCCTCGGCACCCCGGAGGACATCGCCGGCGTGGTGGCGTTCCTTGCAGGGCCGGACGGGCGCTGGGTGAACGGCCAGACCATCCGTGTCAACGGCGGCATGGTCTGATGACGGTGCCGCTGGTCATCCTCGTCACCGGCGCCTCCACAGGATTCGGTCGACTCACTGCAGAATCGCTGGCACGCGCAGGCCACGTCGTCGCGGCGGGCATGCGCGCCGTCGACGGGAGGAACGCGGCTCATCGCGACGCCCTGGCCGACCTCGCCTCTCGTGAGGGGCTGAGGCTCGGCGGCGTCGAGCTTGACGTCCAGTCGCAGGGATCCGTGGACGCTGCGGTCGACACCGTCATCAGGGCGTACGGCCGCATCGACGCCGTCGTGCAGAACGCCGGCCACATGGCCTTCGGTGCCGCTGAGGCTTTCACGCCTGAACAGTTCGCGTACCTGTACGACGTCAACGTGGTCGGCGGCCACCGGGTAGCCCGCGCCGTCTTGCCGCACATGCGCTCCCAGCGCTCGGGCTTCGTCGTATGGGTGGGCAGTTCCTCCACCGGCGGCGGGAACCCTCCGTTCCTCGCCCCGTACTTCGCCGCCAAGGCCGGCATGGATGCTCTCGCCGAAAGCTATGCGGCCGAGACGATCCGCTTCGGCATCGACAGCTCGATCGTCGTTCCTGGGGCGTTCACGTCGGGGACGAACCACTTCACCAACGCCTCCACCCCGGCGGACGAGGCGCGGGTGACCGACCACGACGCCGAGTACGGCACGCTCCGCCGCCAACTGACCCACCGCCTCGCCGCGATCGTGCCGCCCGAGGCCGACGTGCAGGACGTCGCCGACGAGATCGTGCGCCTGGTCGGCCTGCCCCAGGGGACGCGCCCGTTCCGGTCGCACGTCGACCCGTCCCGCGACGGCAGCGAAGTCGTGTCCGCGGTCACCGACCGCATCCGCGCCGAGTTCTACCGCCGCATCGGCATCGAGGATCTCTTGCCCTCGAACGCCGCCCTCTGACCCCCGGAACGTCCGGGCCACCACCGAAAGGAACCACCATGCCCTTCGCCAACCTCAAGGTCCCCGCGGACACCCTCACGCCTGAGTCCAAGAAGAAGCTGCAGGACGCCGTCACGGACGCCATCGTCGACGTCTACGGAGAACGAGCACGCCCGACGACCCTCGTCATCCTCGACGAGGTCGCCGACGGCGGCTGGATGCTCGGCGGCACCATCCTCAACGAAGCGATGCTCGGCCGCGTCTAGTACCGCTAGTCACAGGATGAGGGGCCAGGGCGACCGGGCCCCTCATCGCGTTCGCGGCACCGAGCCTGCCGCGACTCGAGCGCGCCGGTCCCGGTTCACCCGTCGGGGGCGGTGACCGGTCCCTGGGCGGCCGTTCCGAGCTGCTGCTCGATCTGCGGCAGGAGCGCCCGCACCGCGGCGACGACGACTTCGTCCACGCGATCCTCGGGGAGCCTGCCGGTGGCGGCCAAGGCACTGATGCCTTCTGTCGTCGCCGCGACCAGGAACGGCATCGGGCCCATCGACTCCGGACTGCTTTCCCCGAGCAGCTCCGCGCCCACTGCGAAGAAGCGCTCGGCCGAGGACTGCGCCTCGGGGTCGCGCCCCGCATTCGTGCCGTCGTCGGTCGACGCGAACATCAGCTGCATCAGGGGGCCGTTGTGCTGCGCGAAGCGAGCATGAGCGCGGATGTACTCCGTGAGCCGGCGCTCGAGGGTGCCCACCTGCCGCGCGGCCTCGAGATAGCGACGCAGCTCGTCGAAACCGTCCGCGGCGATCGCGGCGAGGACGGCGTCCCGGTCACGGAAGTGACGGAGCGGCGCACCATGGCTGACGCCCACGCGGCGCGCGAGCTCTCGCACCGTCACCGCCTGTTGCCCCTCCTCGATCAGGAGCGCGCGCCCCTCGCGGACGAGCTCCTCACGCAGCGACCCGTGGTGGTAGGAGCGTGCTTGCTGTGCCATCCGAACAGTGTAGACGTTGACAACAATGTGGCCAATGTCTACATTGGGGGCATGGACGACACCAGAGCAGGCCAGGCACCGACCAACGAGACCGTCATCATCACCGGCGGCACCAGCGGCATCGGCCGAGCGACCGCGGTCGCCCTGGCCGAGTCCGGATCACGCATCATCCTCGCTGTCCGGAATCAGGAGAAGGGGCAAGCCATGGCAGCGACCCTCCCCGGCACTCCGGGAACGCACCGCGTCCTGCCACTCGACCTCGCGCGGCTCGAGACGGTGCCCGACTTCGCAGACCGGATCGACGAACCGATCGCCATCCTCGTCAACAACGCAGGCGTCGAGTCGAAGGACCTCCAGCGGACGGCCGACGGTCACGAGCTCCAGTTCGGCACGAACCACCTGGGGCACTTCCTCCTGACGACGCTGCTCCTGCCGCACATCACCGACCGCGTCGTCACCGTCGCGTCCCAGGCGGAACGGATGGCTCGTCTCGACCTCGACGACCTCGATTGGCACCGACGCCCGTACCAGGCGAGCCGGGCGTACGCGGACTCCAAGCTCGCCAACCTGCTGTTCACGTCGGAGCTGGACCGGCGGCTGCAGACGTCGGGCTCTCGAGTGCGGGCGCTGGCCGCCCACCCGGGGTTGGTCAAGACAGCCATCTACGACCGGCCGGCCGGTCAGCGCCCCAACCTCTGGGACCGGCTCGTCCCGATCTTGGGGCAGGAGCCGGAAGACGGTGCGCTGCCGTCGCTGCTCGCCGCCTCAGCCGACCTCCCCGGCGGCACCTTCGTCGGACCCCAGCGGATGATGCACATGCGAGGCGGGGCCGAGGTGATCAGCCAGTCGAAGCAGGCACGGAACCCGGAGACCGCAGCGAGACTCTGGTCGATCTCCGAGCGGATGACGGCAGCGGGCACCCGCCCGTGAGCGTCGTCCAGGACCGTCCCCGCGCACTCTGGACCGCTGTACGCGGATGGCACCGACCTCTCGTCGCCTTCACCACAGTGATGTGCCTCTGGGCTGTCGTGTGCCTCGTCGGGCTGATCCTCGATCCGCGGACATTGGCAGACGACCCGATCTGGGCCAAACCTCTCAAGTTCTCGATCTCCCTCGCGCTCTACGCGATCACCCTTGCGTGGATGCTCTCGATGGTGCAGCGGCCTGTCCTGCGTCGGATCGGTTGGTGGGCCGGAACCGTCGGCGCAGCGGCGTCCCTCCTGGAGATCGTCGTCATCTCGATCCAAGTGGTTCGCGGCGTGGGAAGCCACTTCAACGTCTCGACTCCGACGAACCAGCTCTTCTACCAGCTCATGGCCGGTGGGGTCACCCTCATGTACTGCGCGACACTGGTCATCGGAGCCTTCCTGGCCATGTTCTCCCGGATCGAGGACAGGGCGCTGGCGTGGTCCCTGAGGCTCGGACTGATCATCGCCCTGGTCGGCCTGTCCGTGGGCTTCCTCATGGTGATCCCCACCGCGGCCCAGCTGGCCGACCCGACATCGTCGACCTACGGCTCCCACTCCGTGGGCGGTGACGACGCGACCGGCGGCATCTTCTTCCTCGGCTGGAACACCGCCCACGGAGATCTCCGCGTGTCCCACTTCATCGGCATGCACGCACTGCAGGTGCTGCCGATCCTCGCGATCACGCTCCCCCGGGCGCTCAGTGAGGCCGATCGGCTCCGTATCGTCGTCGCGGCCGGAGCGACGTACGCTGCCGTCACCGCGATCGCCCTGTGGCAGGCGTTGCGGGGACAATCGGTCATCCACCCCGACGCCATCACCGTCGCGGCAGTCGGGGTCACCATCGTCCTGGCTGCGATGAGCTTCATGACCATCGCCGCGCAGAGACGCCACCAGCACAGGTAGCTCCAGAGCCTGGCCTGACGGCACACCGATGGACGAAGTCGAGGTCGCGCTCGACGAGCGCCCTGGTTTCCCGTCGAGTTTCGGCCCACCTCCTGTCGGTCACCTCCAGCGTGGTCGCTACAAGCACTTGACCGGGTCTGGGTTGCCTCGCGCTTCAAGTGAGCAGGGTGAACGCCGCTCGGCCGACACCGAGGAGCACCGACCGGTCGGCGCCGGCAGTGCCGAGGACCTCCATGCCGCGAGTGACCGCCACGAACTACGTCGCCAGGGCCCGGGCGTCGAGAGCCACGTCCACTTCCCCGGCTGTCTGCGCTTGCTCGATGCACCCGGCGCACTCGTCCTCGAGGCGCCGATAGGCGCAACGAGCGGCTTCGGCGACCTCCGGATCGCGGTCGGCCAGCTCCACAGTGACCTTCGTGAACAGCGAATCCAACGGCCCTTCCAAGGTGAACGTGATGGCGAGTGCATCCAGGTGCGCTGCCGTGGGTGATGCTTGGAGCGCCTCCAGTAGGTCCGCGGGAACTTCGATGGTGGCTGCGCCGGCGTAGGCCCGATCCCAGCGCCCGTCTGCCCGGGCTCGGTCCACTTCGGCCCGGCCTCGGTCGCGCATCCGGCCCGCTGCGGTGAGCGCTGCGACGAGTTCTACGTTGCGTGCGGACCACAGGGAACGTCTGCGGCGGGGTGTGAAGTGCTGATGGAACGTGGCACCGTCGATGGAGTTCTTGCGCCCGTCGATCCATCCGCTGCACAGGGCTTCATCGAGCGCCTCCCTGTACGTCAACGAGGTCGGAGCGTGAGCGCCCTTCTTCGCCAGGGTCAACCACACCCCGTCGCTGCCGTCCTCGTGCTCGTCGAGCCAGGTGCGCCACGCTCCGGCGTCGGCCACGGTCAAGCGGACCCGGCCGGAGCAGTCGGCCGCCTCAGGCATCGACTCCACGCCGGCCCGTGGTCAGCCCGAACACGGCGGAGACGCTGGCGGCGACGACGGCGGATCTGTCAAGGGCGGAGAAGGTCGCGGGCATGGTCGTTCCTTTCTTCTGGCGAGGACAGAGGGAGGGACCGCGGCGCGGGCAGGTCGGCCTCGCGCCGCGGCAGAGGCACTAGGCCGTGACGCTGAAGCTCCAGGTGACGCCGAACCTGTCGGTGAGCATGCCGAAGCCAGCACTCCACGCCGACGCGGCGAGCAGTTCGACGATGGTCGCGCCGACCACCAGCGCGTCCCAGTAGCCCTGCAACTCGTCGAGGCTGTCGGACCCGATCGAGACGAACAGGGCCTGGTCGGTGACGGTCGTGCCGTTCTCGCGGCGGGTCAGGCCTCCACCGGCGATCGAACCGTCGGTCTGGCCGGGGATGTCGTACCCCATGATGCGGAAGCCGTTCTCGGCGCCGACGAGGCCGAAGACGACCTTGTCGGCGCCGGGGACGTGCGCCGGCATCCCGAAGTCGGCGTAGGTGTTGACCACCAGGTGCCCGCCGAACACGGACTGGTAGAACTCCAGCGCCTGCCGGGCGTCGCCGAGGAAGTTGAGGTGGGTGGTCGTCTGGATCGTCATCGCTGCTCCTTGGTGGGGGGTCGACCCGATCGGCCGACGACTCGACCCTCGCAGCTGTCTAGGTCTGTTGCTGTCCTAGAACGGATCTACGCTGGGCGACATGACGACGACATCGCGACTGCTCGACCTGCTGTCGTTGCTGCAGACGCGGCGGGACTGGCCAGGGTCGCTCCTGGCGTCGCGTCTCGACGTCAGCGACCGGACGGTCCGCCGGGACGTGGATCGTCTCCGGGAGATGGGTTACAGCATCCGCGCGACGATGGGCCCCGATGGCGGGTACCGGCTCGACGCCGGCAGCGAGCTGCCGCCCCTGCTTTTCGATGATGACCAGACTGTCGCGGTGGCCGTCGCCTTGCAGGTGGCAGCCGGTGCCGGCGGAGGGTTTGAGGAGGCGGCGATCCGCGCCCTGGGGACGATCCGCCAGGTCATGCCCTTCCGACTGCGACGCCGGCTGGATGCTTTCGAGGTGACCGCCGTCGGCCGTCCGGGAGATGCAGCACTGGCGGATCTCTCGCTCGACGTCCTCGTCGCTCTTGCCAACAGCATCCGAGATCGGGAGGTCCTGCGCTTCGACTATGCCGACCGCGGCCACGACGACAGCGCGCAGCAGACGCGCCAGGCCCGCCGGGTCGAGCCGCACCACCTGGTGACGTCACACGGCCGCTGGTACCTCGTGGCCTGGGACCTCGAGCGCGACGACTGGCGTCTGTTCAGCGTGGACCGTGTGCAGCCGCGGGCCCCCGGTGGCCCCCGGTACGTTCCCCGTGTCGTGCCCGGCGGAAGCGTGCACGAGTTCGTCTCCGCTCGCTTCAAGGGGTCCGACGTCGACGAGTGGCCATGCCGAGGCACCGTCGTACTGGAACTGCCCGCTCGCGACGTCCTCCCGTTCGCCGGCGACGGCACAGTCGTGGCCGTCGACGACCAGCGGTGCACCCTCGAGGCGGGCTCGTGGTCCTGGGGTGCCTTGGCCGCCTCCTACGGCCGCTTCGAGGTGCCAATGCAGGTGATCGGCCCCCCCGAGCTCGCGACTGCTTTCGTGACCCTCGCGCAGCGATACGCGGCGACATGCGCGACCAGCTACGACTAGTGCGGCAGGTCCAGAACGCAGCCAGTTGGCCTTCAGCCCTGGGGAACACGCAGGCGCCTGACCCCTGAAGCCGACAGGCGCCCGTCTATCGATCGTCTATCGGAACGCCGCCCTGAGCAGGTTTGCGAGATGGGAGTTCCATCCCTCCTCGTGTGCGGCTCGAAGTCCGTCGCCATCTACGAGCTGCCCAAAACCTCGTTCCGTCAGCGTGGCCGTGCTCCGCTCGCCGTCACTACGGATGTCGAAGCGGACCGTGAGTGGCGACGGCCATTCCGGCTGCTGCCACACGAAGGCCAGCCGACTCGGCGGTACTGCTTCCGTCACGCGACCGTCAGCGACGTGCTCGCGGCCGCCCTCGG
>NZ_JAXCWG010000020.1:0-28270 GCF_034045195.1 Frigoribacterium sp. CFBP9030 | reverse complement strand
GCCATGCGGGTCGGCGTCGTGCCCCGCGGCGCCCTGCGGGTCGGCGTCGTGCCCCGCGGCGCCCTGCGGGTCGGCGTCGTGCCCCGCGGCGCCCTGCGCCTCGGCCGCGAGGAGGTCGGCGAGCTCGCTGCCGTTGACGACGAGCAGGTCGAGGTCGTCGACGATCGTCAGCACGCGAGGGTCGGACGGCGCCGAGTTGAGCACCACGAGGGCGCCGCGCTCCTGACCCGCACGGGCGGCGGCCGCCGTGATCTCGAAGGGCACCTCGAGCTGCAGGACGACGATGTCCCCCTCGCGCACCTCCTCGAAGGAGGCGCGCACGGCGTCGGCGTCGATCGCACCGTTCGCGCCGGGGACGACGGTGATCAGGTTCTCGCCCGACGCGTCGACCGAGACGATGGCCCGGCCGGTCAGCTCGTGCTCGATGCGGGCGACACCCGAGGTGTCGATGCCCTCGGCCTCCAGAGCGGTGACGAGCTCGTCGCCGGCGGGGTCCGTGCCGACCGCTCCGACGAAGCGCACGGCGGCACCGGCGCGGCGGGCGGCGACGGCCTGGTTGGCGCCCTTGCCGCCGAGCTCGCGGCGAGCGCCGGTGGCGGTGATGGTCTGGCCCGGCGCGGCGTGCTCGACCACGGTGAGCCGCAGGTCGTCGTTGATGCTGCCGACGACGTGGACGGTGTGCGGTGCCATGGTTCCTCCTGGTCGCGGGCGGGGGCGGTGCGGGCTGGGCGGGGCGGGCTGTGCGGGCGGGCGGGGCGAGCCCGCGGGGGCCTCGGCGATGCTATCGCCGGCCGCTGGGCCATGACGCCAGGAGATGGACACGACGCCACGTATAAGGCTGGCGTCGTGTCCATCTCCTGGCGTCGAGCGGGCGGTGCGCGCGGCCGCCCCGAAGTGGGCACAAACCGCACCCCCGGCGGTGGCGAATGCATGACGGGTAAGCAATGCAACGGGCACGCCACGTCGATTCGGGTTCGGCGCGGTCTCCGGGCCGGTCCGCGCGAAGCGATTCGCGCCTCCGGCCCGGCCAAGCCCCGCCGCCGACTCACTCTGCAGTCGCGCCGGAGACGACTCGCGAGGGATCCGCCGCCGCCTGCCGGGAGCGAGTCTTGATCGATGAACACCGTCGATCCGACCCTCCGCAGTCAGCTCCTCTGGTTCGGAGCGCTCGTGCTCGTCTCCGCCTCGATCATCGCCGCGTTCGTCGTCGTCCCGATCATGGCCGTGCAGGCGGAGATCGACGAGCCCGGTGAATACGGAGTCTGCAACGGCCTGGCCCCGACGTGCCACGACGTGCCCCTCGAGACCATCGCCGACGCGAGCGGCGTCGCCTTCCCGGCGGGTTCGGCGGTCGTGTCGTCGAGTGCGGTTCCGAGCTCGTTCAAGGGGATCGACTACCTGCAGGCGGTGGTCTCGGTGCCCGACGGCTCGATGCCCCTCGAGGCGGTCGTCGACCTGGCCCTGTCTCCGAGCACCGACGATTCGGTCGTCGGATCATCCCTCGAGGAGTGGGGTGCCGAGTCGATCGTGGTGCTCGCCGACAGCACCGCATATCTGTCGATCGGCTTCGGCGCGACGCCGGGCACCCGACCGGACCTCGTCTCGGTCTGGAAGCGCCTCAGCAGTCGGAGCTGACCCGCCCTGCTCGGCGACGGGCTGGACGAGGGCGCCGAGTGGTCAGAAGACGCTCTTCGTTCGAGGGCGAACGACATCTTCTGACCACTCGGCCTCGGACCCGGGGCTCGGAGGGGCAGGCAGATCCGCGCGCGGCCATTACGCACTCACGCGTAATGGCCCGAGAGCACGCACCCCATCTAGGAGGCGCGGGTCGGCTCGATCACGGCCAGCGCGATCACCGCGGCCCGGCCGGTGAGCTGCACCGCACCTCCTGAGGGGATGACGACCGCGTCGTGCAGGGCCAGCGCACCGTGAGTCGGCGACGTGACGTCTCCCTCGACGACCACCGCCACCGTCCAGGACGAGGGCGTGCTGGGCGTGCCGGGCGAGCGGAGCGTCAGCTCTCCGTCGAGGTGCCGCGCGACGAGCGTGCCGACGGCCGCTCCTCGCCCCGTCATCAGGTTGAGGTCGAGACCCGTCCCCCGCACGTCGACGGCCTCGACGGCCGACTCGCCCGCGAAGGGGAGCACGTCGAACGCCTCGCCGCGCACCCGCCGCCCGTCGATCACGAGATCGAGACCGGCGGGCGACAGGGTCATCAGCAGGCGATCGACTCCGGCGAACTCCGAGAACGGGGCCGAACGGTCGATCGTCGCGATGCTGATCCGCCAGGCCGGCTCGGTCGTAGGTCCGCCCTCTGCGGGCGGGCCCTCGGCTACTACGGTCGTCGTCCCGGCCCCGTTCCGCCACGGTACGACGTCCCGGGCCGACGCCCGCAGCACAGACGGCTCGCCGGCAGCCCCCTCGCTCCCCATCAGAACGCCCGCCCCGACACGCGCTCCCCGCCGCGCCAGACCGCCTCGACCAGCGGCACCCCCGGCCGGTACGCCAGGTGCACGTACGACGGCGCGTCGAGCACGATCAGGTCTGCCGCCGCACCCACCGCGAGGCGCCCGACGTCGGTGCGGCGCAGGGCGGCCGCTCCCCCGGCGGTCGCCGACCAGAGCGCCTCGGCCGGGGTCATCCGCATGTCGCGCACGGCGACCGCGATGCAGAACGGCAGGCTCGTCGTGTAGCTCGACCCGGGGTTGCAGTCCGCCGCCAGGGCCACCGTGGCCCCGGCCGCGAGCAGTCGCCGCGCGTCGGGGTAGACGGCTCGGGTCGAGAACTCGGCCCCGGGCAGCAGGGTGGCCACCGTCGTGGACCCGGCCAGCGCCTCCACGTCCTCGTCGCTCGCGTAGGTCACATGATCGGCCGACGCGGCCCCGAGCTCCACCGCGAGCTGGATCCCGCCACCCGGCGCCAGCTGACCGGCATGGAGGCGCGGCGTCAGCCCCGCCGCCATCCCCGCCGTGAGGATCGCCCGCGTCTGGTCGACGTCGAACGCGCCGACGTCGCAGAACACGTCGATCCACCTCGACAGCGGCGCGCACGCGTCGAGCATCTCGCCCATGACCAGCGCGACGTAGTCGTCGGCCCGCCCCGCGAACTCGGCCGGCACGACGTGCGCCCCCAGGAAGGTCGACTCGGTCGTCACGGTGCGGACGGCCTCGAGACTCCGCCGCTCGTCGTCGACGCTGAGCCCGTAGCCCGACTTGCTCTCGATCGTGGTGGTGCCCTGCCGCAGGGCCTCGCCGGCGAGACGCCGCACCGAGCCGGCCAGGTCGGCGTCGCTCGCCGCCCGCGTGTGCGCCACGGTGCTGCGGATGCCGCCGGCCGAGTACGACTCCCCCGCCATCCGCGCCGCGAACTCGTCGGACCGGTCGCCCGCGAACGCGAGGTGGTTGTGACTGTCGACGAAGCCGGGCACGACGGCCCGCCCGCCGAGGTCGACGACCTGGTCGACGCCCGAGGGGAGGCGCGTGGCCGAGCCCGTCCACCGCACCCGATCGCCGTCCATCACCACGGCGGCGTCGAGCACGACACCGAGCGGCCCGCTCGACGCCTCGGCGTACTCGTGCACGGGGTCGTTCGTGACCAGCTGCGAGATGCCGGTCAGGGCGGTGACGGTCATGCGGAGGGATCCTCTCGACGGGGTGACAGGGGCTCGTTCACAGGCGGCAGCACCGCCTCGATCGCCGACCGCAGGGCGCCACCCGGGGAGGCGACCCGCGCATGCCCCCCGTCGCGCACGACGATCTCGCCCCCGACCACGACGGTCGACACGTCGGCCGCCGTGGCGCCGAACACGATCGACTCGAGCAGCGAATCGCGCCGGGCGTCGGCCAGACGCACCGAGTCGAGCGACACCGTCACGAGGTCGGCGAGGGCTCCGGGTTCGAGCAGCCCCGCGTCGTCCCAGCCGAGCGAACGGGCGCCCTCGACGGTCGCGGCGGACATCAGCCGTGCGGCGCCGAACCAGCCGCGCCGGTTGCTGACGAGACGCTGTCCGGTCTCGATGCCCCGCGCCTCCTCGAACAGATCGATGACGGCGTGGCTGTCGCTGCCGACGGTGAGCGGCACGCCCGCCTCGACCAGCTCGCCCGCGGGGCCGACGCCGTCGGCGAGATCGCGCTCGGTCGTGACGCAGAAGCAGGCCCAGGCGTCGCCGGCTGCGAGATCGGCGACGTCGTCTTCGGTCAGGTGGGTGGCGTGCACGGCGGTGGCCCGATGGTCGAGCACGCCGTGTCGGCGCAGCAGCGCGACGGGGGTGGAGCCGAGGAGGCGCGCGCAGTCCGCATTCTCGGCCGGCTGCTCGGAGACGTGCACGTGCAGCGGGGCGTCGCGCCCACGAGCCCACCCGGCGACCGTGGCCAGGTCCCGTTCGGGCACGGCTCGCACCGAGTGCACGGCCGCGCCGACGACGACGGTCGGGCCGCTCAGCGCCTCGCGCACGGCGGTCGCCCGCTCGGCCCAGGCCGCGACCGTGCCGTCGCCGAAGCGGATCTGCGCCGGCGAGAGCGGTACGTGCACCGGCTCGGCGGATGGGTCGTCGGCCGGCTCGGCGGAGGCCTCGGCAGCCGGCTCGGCAGCCGGCTCGGACGCCGGCGCGAACCCGCCGACCAGGTAGCAGGTGTCGAGCAGCGTCAGGCGGATGCCCGCCGTCGCAGCGGCCCGGGCGAGCGCCCGCGACATGGCGAGCGGGTCGTCGTGCGGCGTGCCGTCGGCGGTGTGGTGCACGTAGTGGAACTCGCCCACCGTCGTCACCCCGGCGAGCACCATCTCGGTGAAGACGGCCGTGGCCAGGGTCTCGTAGTTCTCGGGCGTCAGCCGCCCGGCGACCGAGTACATGACGTCGCGCCAGGTCCAGAAGCTGCCGCTGCCGACCTGGGTCCGCCCCCGCAGCGCCCGGTGGAACGCGTGCGAATGCGCGTTCACGAGACCCGGCAGCGTCACGCCGCGCAGCTCGATCGAACCGGTGGGAGGCGCG
Organism: Frigoribacterium sp. CFBP9030; assembly: GCF_034045195.1. Lineage (NCBI taxonomy): Bacteria > Bacillati > Actinomycetota > Actinomycetes > Micrococcales > Microbacteriaceae > Frigoribacterium > Frigoribacterium sp. CFBP9030. The sequence goes on along the minus strand of NZ_JAXCWG010000020.1, from coordinate 23,283 downwards.
GCCACGTCGTCGACCACCGACACGATCCGGTCGCCCACGACCTCGACGACCGCGCCGTGCCGGACGTCGCCGACCCCGGTCCACAGATGCTCGGCCCAGAACGTCGACGTGCCGGCGCCGGTCATCGCCGGGCCCCGGCCCCGGGCTGTCCGCCCGCGGCGGGCACGACCTCGAGCGGCGCGACGAGCAGGTCGCGCAGCACCACCGTCAGGGCCTCGACGCCGTCGACGCAGTCGTCCGTCTCGGCGTGCTCGACGGGGCTGTGGCTGATGCCGGTCGGGTTCCGCACGAACAGCATGGCCGTCGGCACCCGCGACGCGAGGATCCCCGCGTCGTGACCGGCGGCCGTCGGCAGGGTCGGCGCGCTGATCGACGCCGCTCCGAGCGATGACCGCAGCCGATCGCTCAGCGAGGCGTCGAAGTCGACCACGGGGGTGAAGCTGTCGCGGGTGACGGTGAGGCCGACGCCGTGGCCGGCCGCCGCCTCCTCGGCGATCCGCTGCAGGTCGTCGACCAGACGGACGACACCGCCCTGATCGGCCCCGCGGGCGTCGAGCCAGGCGTCGACCCGCGACGGGATCGCGTTCGTGCCGTTCGGGTCGACGCGCACGCGCCCGAACGTGGTGACCGCCTGCGCCTCGACGGCGAGACGGCGGGCGGCGCCGACGACCTCGGCGAACGGCAGCATCGGGTCGTGGCGATCGTCGAGCCGGGTGGTGCCGGCGTGGTTGCCCTCGCCCTCGAAGCAGAAGTGCCAGCGGCCGTGCGGGTGGATCGAGCTCGCGACGCCCACCGACTCGTCGCCGAGCGCCAGGTGGCGACCCTGCTCGACGTGCAGCTCGACGAAGACGCCGATGCGCGCCAGCGCGGTCTCGTCGAGACCGACGTGCTCGGGCGCGTGACCGGCCGCGGACATCGCGTCGGCCAGCGTCGTGCCGTCGTCGTCGGTGAGCGACAGGGCGTGCGACGAGTCGACGGCGCCGGTCATCAGGCGCGAGCCGAGGCACGCGAGACCGAAGCGGGCACCCTCCTCCTCGACGAAGTTGACCACGGCGAGCGGGCGCTCGGGCACGACGCCCGCCGCCTTCAGCGCGTCGACCGCGAGCAGTGCGCTGACGACGCCGAGCGGCCCGTCGAACGCCCCGCCGCCGGGCACGCTGTCGAGGTGACTGCCGGTGACGACGGCACCGTCGGCCGGCGCGCCCCACCAGGCCCACTGGTTGCCGTTGCGGTCGACCTCGACCTCGAGCCCGCGACGGGTCGCCTCGGCGGCGAACCACTCGCGCAGGCCCAGGTCGACGCCCGTCCACGAGAAGCGGTCGTAGCCGCCCGAGCGCGGGTCGCGACCGACGCCCTCGAGGTCGCTCCAGACCCCGTCGAAGGAGGCGCGCAGCAGCGGGCGGTCGGCCGTCGCCCCGCTACGGGCGGGGGCCATCGACGGTGCCCTCGGCGGTGTCGCCCGCGAAGCTCTCGGTCGCAGTGCTCTCGGTCGCAGTGCTCTCGCCGGCGGCATCCTCGGAGACCCGGCCCGCGCCTCCTCGGCCACCGCGGTGCTCCTGCATCGGCACGCGCACGCCACGCTCGGCGGCGACGTCGATCGCGATCTCGTAGCCCGCGTCGGCGTGACGGATCACGCCCATGCCCGGGTCGGCGACCAGCACGCGGCCGAGCTTCTCGGCGGCGAGATCGGTGCCGTCGGCGACGATCACCTGACCGGCGTGGATCGATCGGCCCATGCCGACGCCTCCGCCCTGGTGGATCGACACCCAGGTGGCTCCCGACGCGACGTTGACCATCGCGTTCAGCAGCGGCCAGTCGGCGATGGCGTCCGAGCCGTCGAGCATGGCCTCCGTCTCGCGGTACGGCGACGCGACCGAGCCGGAGTCGAGGTGGTCGCGACCGATCACGATCGGCGCCGACAGCTCGCCCGACGCGACCATCTCGTTGAACTTCAGCCCGGCGAGGTGCCGCTCGCCGTAGCCGAGCCAGCAGATGCGCGCCGGCAGCCCCTGGAAGGCGACGCGCTCGCCCGCCATGGTGATCCACTTCTTCAGCGACTCGTTCTCGGGGAACAGCTCGAGGATCGCCTTGTCGGTCGCCGCGATGTCGGCGGGGTCGCCCGAGAGCGCGGCCCAGCGGAACGGGCCCTTGCCCTCGGCGAAGAGCGGGCGGATGTAGGCGGGCACGAAGCCGGGGAACGCGAAGGCGCGGTCGTAGCCGGCCGTGCGGGCCTCGCCGCGGATGCTGTTGCCGTAGTCGAAGACGACCGCCCCGGCGTCCTGGAACCCGACCATCGCCTCGACGTGGGCGCGCATGGCGGCCTGCGAGCGGCGGGTGAAGTCGGCGGGATCGGCGGCGGCCTCGGCGGCCATGTCCTCGAAGCTGGTGCCGATCGGCAGGTACGACAGGGGGTCGTGGGCCGAGGTCTGGTCGGTGACGATGTCGATCGGGGCCTTGCGGGCCAGCAGCTCGGGCACCATCTCGGCGGCGTTCCCGACCACGCCGATCGAGAGGGGGCGCTTCTCGTCGCGGGCGGCGATCGCCAGCTCGAGCGCCTCGTCGAGGCTCGACGCGGCGACGTCGAGGTATCGGTGCTCGACCCGGCGGTCGATGCGCGTGCGGTCGACGTCGATGCAGATCGCGACGCCGTCGTTCATCGTCACGGCCAGCGGCTGCGCGCCTCCCATGCCCCCGACGCCCGCGGTCAGCGTGATCGTGCCGGCCAGGGTGCCGCCGAAGTCGGCGTTCGCGACCGCCGAGAACGTCTCGTAGGTGCCCTGGAGGATGCCCTGCGTGCCGATGTAGATCCACGAGCCGGCCGTCATCTGGCCGTACATCATCAGGCCCATGGCGTCGAGCTTGCGGAAGTCCTCCCAGTTGGCCCAGTCGCCCACCAGGTTCGAGTTCGCGATCAGCACGCGCGGCGACCACTCGTTCGTGCGGAACACGCCGACCGGCTTGCCCGACTGCACGAGCATCGTCTCGTCGTCCTTCAGGGTCTTCAGCGTCTCGACCATCGCGTCGAACGCCTCCCAGCTGCGGGCGGCCTTGCCCGTTCCGCCGTAGACGACGAGGTCGTCGGGGTGCTCGGCGACCTCGGGGTCGAGGTTGTTCATCAGCATGCGCAGCGCGGCCTCCTGCTGCCAGCCGAGGCAGCTGAGCTCGGTGCCGCGCGGGGCGCGGACCGGGCGGGGCCCCCAGGAGGCGCGGGTCGCGTCGGCGGCGCCGGTCGCGCCGGTGTCGGTCGCGTCGGTGCCGGTGGTGGAGGAGGCGGTGGTGCCGGTGGTCTCGGTGTCGAGGGTCACGAGGGGGCTTCCGTTCGAGGTCGATCTGCGGTTCAGGAGGAGGCGGCGACGTCGCGCGGCACGCCGTGCGGGCGCGACGAGTAGCCGCGTGCCCGCTGAGGGGCACCGGTCGGGGCTGTTCGGTTGTGGTCGTGCGGTGGTGCAGGTGATGCGGTGATGCGGTGATGCGGTGATGCGGATGGTGCCGTGGTGCGGCGCCGGCGACCGGGCGGGGTGCCCGGTCGCCGGCGGGACGACCTAGAGGAGGTCGTACTCGGTGAGGAACTCCTTGGCGACGCTCGCCGAGTCCTGCTTGTCGACCTGGACCTTGGCGAGGTACTCGGTCAGGTTCTCGGTGGTCAGCGCCTCGGACACGGAGTTGAGGGCGTCCTCGACGGTGTCGTCGCTCTTGTCCTCGCGGACGATCGGGAGGATGTTCTCCGAGAGGAACAGCTGCTTGGTGTCCTCGAGGGTGACGAGGTCGTTCGTCTCGATGGCCGAGTCGGTCGAGAAGATGTTCGCGACCTCGACGTCGCCGTCGGTCAGGGCGGCGAGGGTCAGGGGCCCGCCGGCGTCGAGGGGCACGAACTCCTTGAAGGTCAGGCCGTACTCGGACTCGAGGCCCTTGATGCCCTGGATGCGCTCGGCGAACTCGGGACCGGCCGCGATGCGGAGCTGGTCGGCGACGGGCTCGAGGTCCTCGATGGTCTCGAGGTCGTACTCGTCGGCGGTCTCGCTGGTCACGCTGAGCGTGTCCTTGTCTTCGGCGTCGGACTGCGGCAGCGAGACGATGCCCTCGGGGAGGACGTCCTGCAGAGCGTCGTAGACGTCGTCGGGCGAGGTGACGCCCTCGGGCGCGCCGTCGTCGGAGAGCGCGGCGAGCAGGGCGCCGTTGTACTCGGGGAGGAGGTCGATCGAGCCGTCTTCGAGGGCCTGGAGGTAGACCTCGCGGGCGCCGATGTTGAAGCTGCGCTCGACGTCGACGCCGTTGGCCTCGAGGACCTGCGCGTACATCTCGGCGAGCAGCTCGCTCTCGGGGAAGTTCGCGGAGCCGACGGTGATGGTCTCGCTGTCGCCGGAGGCCGAGCCGCCGGTCGACTCGGTGGGGTCGGAGCAGCCGGCGAGCACGAGCATGCCGACGCCGAGGACGCCGACGGCGCCGAGGAGGTTCTTCTTCTTCATGATGTGGGGGCTTTCGTTCGGGTGCCGGGACCGGGCTGTCCGGTCGGGGCGGGTGAGGTGGAGGGTGCGGGGACGGTCTTGGTGGGACGGCGGGTGACGCGTCGGCCGGTGAGGCCGGGCGAGATGACGGAGCGCTGGATCACCGCGGCGATCAGGTCGACGACGATGGCGAGCGCCGCGACGACGACGGCGCCGGCGACGACGCGCTCGTAGGCGTTCAGGGCGATGCCGTCGACGAGCAGACGGCCGAGGCCGCCGATGCCGACGTAGGCAGCGACGGTCGACGTGGCGATCACCTGGAGGAGCGCGTTGCGCAGACCGCTCGAGATGAGCGGCAGCGCCATCGGCACCTCGAGCTTAAAGAGCACCTGCATCGGGCGCATGCCCATGCCCTTGGCCGCGTCGATGGCCGCCGGATCGACGGCGCGGATGCCGGCGTAGGTCGTCGTGAGGATGGGCGGGATGGCCAGGATCACCAGGGCGATCAGCACGGGCAGGAACCCGCGCCCCATCAGCACGACCAGCAGGATGATCAGACCCAGGGTCGGCAGCGACCGGCCGGCGTTCGCCGCGTTGATCGCGATGAACGAGAGCTTGCCGGTGTGCCCGATGTACAGACCGAGCGGGAGGGCTATGGCCGCGGCCACGGCGACCGCCTGGATCGTGTACCAGAGGTGCGTGAGGATCAGCGACGGGATGGAACCGGTGGCGCCGAACTGCCAGTTGTCGCCGTCGAGCAGGTACGAGAGGAGTCCGTCGTTCACGAGGCGATCCTCCCCGCCGCTCGGACCCAGGGCGTCGCACGACGCTGGATCAGCACGATGATGCCGTCGAGGATCGCGGCGAGCACGACCGAGAGCACGATGCCGACGATGATCGGCGGAGCGTAGTTGAGCTGCTGCCCGCGGGTGAAGAGCGTGCCGAGACCGCCGACGCCGATCAGGGCGCCGACGCTGACGAGGCTGACGTTGGCGACGGTCGCGACCCGGAGGCCGGCCAGCATGACCGGCAGCGCGATCGGTAGCTCGACGCTGACGAGACGACGCAGGCGCCGGTAGCCCATCGCCGAGGCCGCCTCGGCGACCAGCGGGTCGACCGACTTGAGACCGTCGGCGACGACCCTGACGAGCAGGGCGACCGTGTAGACGGTCAGCGCGACGATGATGTTGAGCGGGTCGAGGATGCGGATGCCGAGGACGGACGGCACCAGCACGATCAGCGCCAGCGACGGGACGGCGTAGAGGATGCCGCTGAGGTTGAGCAGCGGGTGGTACAGGAAGTTGAAGCGCACGGCCAGATAGCCGATCGGCAGCGACACCACGATGCCGAGCAGCACGGGCAGCAGCGCGAGGTACACGTGCTGCGACAGGGCGGCCTGGATGACCGGCCCGTTGTTCTGGAGGTACTGGATCACGCGACGTCCACCTCGCGACGACGGCGCGCCTCCAGCTGCTTCATCAGGCTGGTGTGACGGATCACGCCGTCGACGACCCCGTGCTCGTCGACGCGGATCACGATGCCGACCGGCGACGTGATCGCCAGGTCGGTGACGAGTCGCAGCGAGTCGGTGCTGGTGTACCAGCCGCCCGGGTGCGTGGGAGCGGTCTCGGAGCCGAGACCGGGGCCCGTCCAGCCGATCGGTCGACCGGCGTCGTCGAGCACGAGGCGCTCGGGCCCGGCCTGCGCCACGGAGACCGGCTCGACCTCGAGACCGGCGGCGGAGTCGAACGACAGGCTGCGGAACCCGCGGTCGCGACCCACGAAGCCGGCCACGAAGTCGTCGGCGGGGTTCGAGAGGAGCTCGCGGGGCGTGGCGAACTGGGCGAGGTGCCCGCCCTCACGGAAGACGGCGACCCGGTCGCCCATCTTGATGGCCTCGTCGATGTCGTGGGTGACCATGGCGATGGTCTTGCCCAGGTCGCGCTGCAGACGGAGGAACTCGGCCTGCAGACCCTCGCGCACGATGGGGTCGACGGCGCTGAACGGCTCGTCCATGATCATCACGGGCGGGTCGGCGGCGAGCGCCCGGGCGACGCCGACGCGCTGCTGCTGGCCGCCCGAGAGCTGCACGGGGTAGCGGTCGGCCATCGACTCGGAGAGCCCGACGCGCTCCATGAGCTCGACGGCCGTCGAGCGCGCCTTCTTCTTGCTCGTGCCGACGAGGCCGGGCACGGTCATGATGTTCTCGACGATCGTGCGGTGCGGGAACAGCCCCGCGGCCTGGATGACGTAGCCGATCCCGCGGCGGAGCGACGCCGCGTCGCCGGTCGCGACGTCCTTCCCGTCGATCAGGACGCGGCCCTTCGTGGGCTCCACCATCCGGTTGATCATCCGCAGCGACGTCGTCTTGCCGCAGCCCGACGGACCCACGAACACGGTCAGTTCGCCGGTGGGCAGTTCGAGGTCGAGACCGTCGACGGCCACCGTCCCGTCGGGGTAGACCTTGCTGACGCCGTCGAAGGTGATCATGGGGCGTTCTCCTGTCGCGATGCCGGGCTCTGAGGAGCGCGCTCCCGGCGATTCGTGAATAAGTTGATTCATCATGCGGAATCGATGAATACTTCGTCAATAAGCGCTACGGCCTGTTTACGAGACCGAAACACGAGGGAGGCACAGTGACCGACATGCACGCCAGCGACGACCTTCCCCCGGTCACCCTAGACGGCACTCCGTTACGAGTGGCCGATCTCGTGGCCCTCGCGGACCGTCGCGCCCGCGTGTCGGTGCCCGGATACGCCCTGGCGACGGTGGAGGAATCGCATCGCACCCTGCTCGCCGCGCGCGACTCCGGCATCGTCTACGGCGCCAATACGGGCGTCGGTGCGAACCGCGGGATCTCGGTCGTCGACGACGCCGTCGACCTCACCCCGGAGGAGGAGCACCGCGAGCAGGCGGCCCACGGTCTGCGCCTGCTGCGCAGCCACGCGTCGGGCATCGGCGAGGTGGAGGACGACCGCGTCACCCGGGCCGCCCTGGTCGTCCGGCTGAATCAGCTGCTGGCCGGCGGATCGGGCATCAGCCCGGGCGTCGTGCAGGGTCTGCTCGCCGCGGTGCGGAACGACTCGCTGCCGACCCTGCACCGCACCGGTTCGATCGGCACCGGAGACCTGACCGCGCTGGCCGAGCTGGCACTCACCCTCATCGGCGAGTTCCCGTGGCGGAGCGGCGGCGTGCCGCCCGTGGTGTTCGCCGAGACCGACTCCCTGCCGTTCATGAGCTCGAGCGCCGTGACCCTCGCGACCACAGCGCTCGCGGCCGACGTCGCCGCCCGCCAGCTCGACGCCGCCACGGTCGTCGCGGCTCTCAGCTTCCGGGCGCTGCGCGGATCGCCCGAGGCGTTCGACGCCCAGGTGCACGCCGCACGACCGCATCCCGGGCAGGTGCGCGAGGCCGCCCGCCTGCGCTGGCTGACCGAGGCGGTCGAGGGCGACCCGCTTCCGGTGGCGCGCCTCCAGGATCCCTTCGGGCTGAGGGCCTCGCCGCAGGTGCACGCGCCCGCCCGCACCGCGCTCGGGGTGCTGCTCGACGCGCTCGACCGCGAGCTCGGCGGCCCGGCCGAGAACCCGCTCGTCGTCGACGACGGCGTGCGGCACCACGGGCAGTTCCACCTCGCGACGCTCGCGTGGTCGCTCGACGCGGCCCGCATGGGGCTGCACCCCGTGTTCAGCCTGTCGACGAGTCGACTCGGGCTGCTGATGCGGGCCGACATGACCGGGCTGCCGCCGTTCCTCGCCGACGCGAGACGCAACGCCACGAGCTCGGGGCTGATGATCGTCGAGTACGTCGCCCAGGACGCCCTCGCCCACATGCGCATCGACGCGACGCCCGTCACGAACGCCAGCATCAGCGTGTCGCTCGGCCTCGAGGAGCACGCGAGCTTCGCGATCCAGAGCACGCGCCTCCTGACCAGCCTGGTGCGCTCGTCGGGCGCGGTGCTCGCGGTGGAGCTGTTCGCCGCGGTGCGCGCCCTGCAGATGGCGCCCGACCGGGTGGCCGGCACGCGCCTCCGGCCGGTGTTCGAGCGACTCGTCGCCCTGATCGACCCGTCGACGGACGACCGGCCGCTCGGAGCCGACATCGCCCGGATGGAGGCCGAGCTGCCGACGCTCGGGGCGGCCCTCCGCGACTGCCCCGCGTAGGCCGGGCGCATCCGCGCCGCCCCTCCTTGCGGATCGAGTGGTCGGAAGATGCTCTTCCACGAGCCGGGAAGAGCATCTTCGGACCACTCGATGCGACGAGCGTGGGCTCGGGCGGCTGGGGCTCTAGGCGTCGCGGGCGGCGAGCGCGTCGGCCGCGGCCTGCTCGTCGCGGTACTGCTCGATGACGCTGACGTCGTCCATCGGGCGCAGCTCGTCGGCGTAGCTGACCGACTGGCGGCGCATCACGCCGTTCGAGCCGATCGAGTACTGCCCCATGCGCCAGAGCGGCGGCGAGTACGCGTGGATCGAGACCGACCCGTCGATGTGCCCGCCCATGCGGTGGATGTGGTCGGGCCCGAAGTGGAACGAGCGCCCCGCCTCGACCACGCGGCTGACCGCCTCGCCGCCCATGCGGGGGTTCGCCTCGTTCACGGCGCCCTCGACGACGGCGACCGCCCCCGACGAGATGTCGTGGTCGTGCCAGCCGGTGTCGTCGGTGGTGTCCCAGCAGAGCAGCCAGACGTCGATGTGGCTGTCGCGGTACAGCGAGGCGAAGTGCCGCTGGCCGCCGCCGTGCTGCACGAGGTGGCGCCAGGCCTCGGGGCGGGTCGCCATCTCGTCGACCCACGCCTTCAGCTCGGGGCGGGTGAGGTCGCGGCCCGGCAGCGCGGGCAGGGCGGGCGCGGCGGGCGCTGCGGGCAGTGCGGACGCGTCGAGCACTGCGGACGCGGCGCCGGCGCCGGCGCCGTCGAGGGGAGCCGAGGAGGAGCGGGTCGTCGAGTCGGGAGCGGTGACGGTCATCGGGGTTCTCCGGTCAGCAGGGCGCGGGGGTTCGCGTGGACGTGGGCGTGGGTGAAGGCGTGACCGAGCCCGGGGTCGCGCGGCTGGGCGTACGGCCGGTCGGAGCCGTGCACGACGGGGTCGACGCCGACGACGCGCACGACGGCGTCGATGGCGCGGGTGTCGTACGACGAGGTCTCGTAGAACACGTTGGGGTCGACCGAGCCGAACTCGCCGCCACGGGCGACGAGGCGCTCGTGGTGCAGCGGCGCGAGACCGGCGAGGGCGACGAAGACGATGCGCAGGGTCGGGTGCGCGACGCGGCCGCCCTGGTGCCAGGCGAACCAGGCCGACTGCAGCTGACTCACGTAGGGCACGACGGCGGGCCACCAGGCGGGGGTGTCGGCGACGGCCGGCGCCGGCCCGGGGTGCACCATGACGGGCTTGCCCGAGACGGCGACGACGTCGAGCACGGGGGCCATCCGATGCACGGCGGCCGGATCGAGGAGGCACGTGGCCGGCAGCTGCAGCCCGACCACCCGGTCGTCGCGCAGGATCTCCGAGAGCCCGACGAGGTCGTGCTCGACGACGGGCGTCGCCGCCCAGACGCGGAAGGGGTCGCCGAGACCGAGGGCGGAACGGTGCCAGACGTCGATCAGCTCGCGGGCCTCGGCGCCCGGCAGGTGCTCGATGCCGAGCGGGCTCGACAGCGACACGAGCACGTCGTCCTTGCCCTCGGCGATCTCACGCGCCCGGCGGCGCTCGACGTCGTGGGCGGCCGGGTCGACGGCGTAGGGGGCCTCGCCGGCGGTGAGCAGCGTCCAGTCGTCGACGAGGCGCGGCTCGGTCGTGCGGGCGCGCAGGGCCTCGACGAAGTCGGCGGGCCAGACGTGCTGGTGGGTGTCGGTGCGGCCGGAGGCGATGCGGCGCGAGACGGCGACCCGCGACGACGGAGCCGGGGCGGCGGACGACGCGACGGGTGCGGGGTCGCCGACCCGCGCCTCCTCGGTGGCCATCTCGCTGTGAACCGGTTCACTCATGTGAGTAGTGAACCGGTTCACAGCACGTTTTGTCAAGGCGGCGGCACGCTGGCCGTTCTGCGAACGATCGAGGCGCGACCCGGGGCGTCGACCCCCTGCCACGTATGCTGTGCGGGTGAAGGAGCCTCGTCGTCGTACGCTCCAGGACGTCGCCGACGCGGCCGGCCTGTCGAAGTCCGCGACGTCGTACGCGCTGCGCGGGCTGCGCGGCTCGACCGAGACGCAGGCCCGCGTGCTGCGGGTCGCGGCCGAGCTCGGCTACACGGTCGACCCGGTGGCCCGGGCGTTGGCCGGCGGGCGCAGCAGCAACGTCGTGATCGTCGGCACGCTCCGCGACCTCTGGCAGCAGGATCTCGCCGTGATGCTCAGCCGTGCGCTCGGCCGCCTCGCGCTGAACGCCTCGATCGCCGACGTCGACGCGTCGCCCACCCGCGAGGAGGCGGTGCTCGCGGCCCTGAACAGCCGCCAGGTCGACGGCGTGGTCGTCTTGCCGGTCGACCCGTCGGCGGAGTACTGGGCCGACGTGCCCGACGAGATCCGCGTGGTGTCGATCGGCGACGCGCTCGCCCACCGCCCCGACTCCCCCGTCGTGCTGTTCGACAACGCGTCCGGCGTCGGCACGGGTCTGCGGCACCTCGCCGGGCTCGGCCATCGGACGGTCGGCGTGCTCGCCCCCGCGCTGCCAGCCACCCCCGGGCGACCGGCCGAGATGCTCGCGACCTCGCTCGGCTCGGAGCTCGGCCTCGACGTGACCGTGACCGCGACGCCCGCCGCGGTCGGCGAGGCGGCCGACGCGACGGAGCGACTGCTGCGCTCGACGTCGCGACCCACCGCGCTGCTCTGCCTCAGCGACTCGATCGCGTTCGGCGCCTACGCGGCGGCCCGACGGGTCGGGCTCGAGGTGCCGCGCGAGCTGTCGGTGCTGGGGTACGACGACAGCGCGATGGCGCCGCTCGTCGAGCCGCAGCTCAGCACGTTCGCGTGGGACGAGGCGGCCATCGTCGACGCCGCCGTCGACGCGCTGCACACCCCGGGGGACGAGCTCGACGGCGGGGCGCGGCGGCAGACGTTCCGGCCGGTGTTCATGCCGCGCGGGTCGACGGCTGCGCCCGGCGGCTGAGCTCGCCTCGCCCGCCGGCTGACCTCGCCATCCCGCCACGTTCTCGACACGCCGCCACCCGATCCGGTGGCGGCGTGTCAAGTCGGTGGCGGCGTGGACGGCGAGCGCGACTTGCAGGTGCCGTAGCGTCATGTGGTCTGGTGGACTCACCTCCCACCCACCGAAGAAGGCTCAGCTCATGTTCTCGTCGTTCGTCTCGCCGCGTCAGGTCAAGATCGGGGACGCCGCCGCGTTCGCCGGCACCACCCCCCGGGCGATCAGGCACTACCACGACATCGGCGTGCTGCCCGAGCCCGAGCGCGGCTCGGACGGCCGACGACGCTACGGATACGACGAGATGATCCGGCTGCTCTGGATCCGCAAGATGGCCGACGCCGGGGTCGCCCTGGAGGACATCCGCGGCGCCTTCGCCGACGATGCGGGCGGGGACGCTGATGCCGCCGGGAACGGCGGTGCCGGCGGTGACGGCGGCGCGGACGGGGACCGTGCTCCCATCGATCCGCAGGTCACGCGGGTGCTGGACAGGCTCGAGTCGACCCTCGTCGCCAAGGAGGCGGAGCTGCGGCGGCAACGGGCCGCGGTGCAGCGCATGCGGACCCGGGGCAGCCGACTCGGCCTGCTCGACGACATCGTCGCCGGTCGTCTCGAGGCCCTGCCCGAGGGCTCGGTGCGCCGAGACGATCTGGACACCCTGCTGGTCACGGAGCGGATGCTCGGTCCGCTCGCCGCCGCGATGCAGGCGGGTCGCTTCGTCGCCCTGGCCACCCACCCCGTGCTGCGCGAGGGATCCGACCGCGTCGACGCCGCCGAGGAGGCCCTCGACGACACGGTCGCGGTCGACGACCCCAGGGTGGCGCAGGTCGCGGCCGAACGTCACGCCTTCGAGGAGGCGCTGCAGGCCGCCATCGAGGCGTCCGGCCAGGACGCGGAGGACGACGCGATCCTCGACGCCTGGGACGAGCTGCACCCCGCCGGGGATGACGCGGTCGGCGGCGCGGTCGACGCCGACGGTCGCGGTGCGGGGCCGAGGCGCATGAGCGCCGCCGAGGCGATCAGCAAGATGCCCTACGACTACTCCCCCGCCCGCTGGAGGTGCATGGAGCTCGCCCTCGAGCTCGGCGCCCCCGAGCCGAGCGCCCCGAGCGCCGCCGAGTAGGACTGCGGCGGGTTCTCGTCATCGGGGGCGGGTCAGCGCTGACCCGCCGCGGATGACAGGAACCCGCCGAACCAGGCGGCCCGGTGCCTCTCCGCCGCTGATCGCTTGGCCACAGGCCCTCGCCGCGACACACTGTGAGGGTGATCTACTATCTCGCGCCGCTCCTCCTCGGGGCCGGCTTCGTCGGGCTCTGCGTCGTCCTGCGCGCGGAGGACCGCGGACGTCGGCGGTCGCGCGGCGACGACGCGACGATCGCCGAACCCGAGAGGACCCCATGACATCGAGATCGGTCGCTGCGAGCGTGCTGAAGCACGTCGCGACGGGAATCGCGGCGGGCCTCACGGCCATGGGCGCGTTGCTGGGGAACAAGCCGCATCCCGGGCCTCAGCCCACGGGCGACGAGCGGGCTGACTACCGCCCCTGAACGCCCGGCCGGATGGACGCCAGCGCGGCCACCGCCAGCTGCGGCGGGTTCCCGTCATCGGGGGCGGGTCAGCGCTGACCCGCCGCGGATGACAGGAACCCGCCGCACCCGTGCAACGCCCAGCGCCCAGCGCCGCGCGCCCGTGCGACGCACCTCGCACCCGCGCAACGCGCCCCGCGCAGCGCCACGCATCCGCGCAACGCGCCGCGCGGCTAGGGCCGGCGGCCCGCGAAGAGCGCGTACAGCAGCGGCAGCGCCGACGCGATCATCAGCGCGGTGCCGAGCCCGTCGTCGTCGGCGCGCAGCACCGCCCCCGCGACGAGCAGCGCGCCGAAGATCACCGCGGCCAGCACCCGACGAGCCGTCCGCTCGATGCGCCCCAGCTGCTTCTCGATGCGCGGGCTGCCCACCTCGAGGGTCCCGTCTTCGAGGCGACCGACCAGGTGGTCGAGGCGTCCCGGCAACCGGACCGCCACCTCCGCGGCTCCGAGCGCCCGACGGGCGACGTCCTGTACGGCGTTGCCCCGCTCGTCGCGCACCAGCTGCGCGGCGTAGGGCTCGACGGAGTCCCACAGGTTGAAGACGGGGTCGAGGGCGCTGGACACGCCGGAGGTGAGGGTCACCGCCCGCAGGACGAGCAGGAAGTCCTCGGGCAGCTGGAACGGCAGCGATCGGATGAGATCGCCGAACTGACCCGCGAACTCGCGGTACTCCCGAGGGTCGACCTGCCGCAGCTCGGCGAAGCCCATGCCGCCGAATCGGGCGAACGTGGCGCTCACCGCGCGTTCGAGCTCGTTGGTGTCGGCGCTGGGCAGCAGCACCCCGAGGTCGCGCATCGCCCCGACCATGCCGCTGCCGTCGCGCGACGCCGCCGCGATCAGCAGCTGCCGGAGGCCGTTGCGCGTGCCCGTCGGCACCTCGCCCATCATCCCGAAGTCGATGAACGTGAGACGCCACGGTCGCTCGCCGTCGGCCGCCGCGATCGGCGTGACGAAGATGTTGCCCGGGTGCGGATCGGCATGGAAGAACCCGTTGGTGAAGAGCTGGTCGAACATCACGGCGGCGAAGACCGGTGCGACCTCGGCGGGGTCGATGCCGGCGGCGCGCAGACCCTCGACGTCGGTGATCTTGATCGCCGAGACGTCTTCGAGCACGAGCACGCGACGGGTCGAGCGCTCCCACACGACGTCGGGCACCCCGACCCGGTCGTCGTCGGCGAAGTCCGCGGCGAAGCGCGCCGAGTTGGCGGCCTCGTTGAGGTAGTCGATCTCCTCCAGGCTGGTGCGCGCGAACTCCTCGACGAGCGCGGGGGCGTCGACGCGGTCGTAGACGAGTCGCACGTGGCTGAGCCAGCCGCCGACCTTCCGGAGGGCGGCGAGGTCGACGTCGACGATGAGGTCGATGCCGGGTCGCTGCACCTTCAGCACGACGTCGACGAGCCCCGTGTCGGCCGAGTCGACGGGGCCGAGCGTCGCCCGGTGCGCCTGACCGAGGGAGGCGGCGGCGATCGGTTCGGGCGAGACCGACGTGAAGACGCGGTCGAGCGGCATGCCGAGCTCGGCTTCGGCGAGCGCCCGGATCTCGGGGAACGGGACGGGCGTGACCTCGTCTTGGAGCCCCTCCAGCTCCTTCGTGATCTCGGGCGGCAGCACGTCGAGGCGCGACGACAGGTACTGGCCGACCTTGATCATCAGGCCGCCCAGATCGAGCGCGAGCGCGTGGAAGCCCCGGGCGAAGCGCTGCATCCGCTTCGCGCGGGTGCGCTCGGCGACCCAGCGCAGACCGAACCGGGGCAGCACGAGCTCGAACCACCAGGTCACGGCGAGGTGACGGGACGCGAACCGCAGGATGCGGCGGTAGCGGGCACGACCGGCCCGGTCGCGCACCGCGGGGTGGGCCTCGTCGAGACGGGGCGACGCCACCCGCGTCAGTCTCGGGCGAGGATCGAGTAGATGCGTCGACGGGCGTCGTCGAGCACCGCCACCGCCTCGTCGACCTGCGCGGAGGTGCCGGTGCGGCCGACCTGAGCCGTCGCACGAGCGAGGTCGATGCCGGCCTTGGGCAGGGCAGTCCGGCGGTCGCCGGTCGAGCGGGAGGGTGCCCACGGGTCGGCGGAGTCGATGCCGGCGGCGGCGCGACCCGCGTCGGTGAGCGAGTAGACCTTGCGCCCCTCGGTCTCTTCGGCCTCGATCAGACCCTCGTCGGCGAGCAGCTGAAGGGTCGGGTAGACCGAGCCGGCGCTGGGCTTCCAGTCGCCGCCGCTGCGCTCGTCGATCTCGTGGATGACCTGGTAGCCGTGCATCGGCCGCTCGGCGAGCAGCGCGAGGATGGCGGTGCGGATCTCGCCGCGCGGGGCGCGCGAGCCGTCGCGACGGTCGAACGTCGAGCGCAGCTGGTCCATCGCCTGCCACATCCCGTCGAGGTCGACGGTGAAAGAACCGGGTGTACGCGAGGTGCCCATGATGATCTCCTGTCGAGGGTCGAGCGATACCCGAACGATATACCTGCCGTCCGTCACCCTCCGGGGCTCGCACTCAGACTCGAGAGCGGGCCGACGAGGCCGAGCTCCTTGAGCCCTCCTCGACCTCGACGTACGGTGAAGAGGTCGACGACGACGAAGGGGTGAGCATGGAGAAGAACGGGAAAGAGCAGCGGGGCAGGCTGCGACTTCAGTGGCCGACCTTCCGCGGGTCCTCCGTGGGGTGGGGCATCGGCGCGGTCTTCTGGCTGTCCTGCGTCGCACAGAGTCTCTACGTCGCGGTGCGAGACGGGGGTACGTCCGTCCTCGGCGGCCTTGTGATCGGGGCCCTCGTGATCGCGACTGCTGTCTGCGTCGTCGGGACGGTCGCGACGATCCGGCATCCCCGACCCGCGCCTCCTGCGACGGACGACTGAGCGGACCGGGGCGACCGAGCGGACCGGTCGACTGAGCAGGTCGTGCCGGGGCGACCGACCGGATGCCCCGCGCCTCCTGCCGGTCGGCGATGGCCGGACGGGGCGGTCATGACATCCGTAACGGGCGACAGGTGACGCGTCGGCACTTCTCGTGACCGCCGACCTCTGGTGTGCTTCTCGGAGACCGTGCGGATCCCGAGCCGCACCGAGAGGACTCCATGCGCAAGCCCCTGAAAGCGACCCTGTGGGTGGTCGGCGCCCTGATCGCCCTCCCCGTTCTCACACTCGCCACGACGTCGATCGTCAACGTCGTCGCCACCGAGTCGGACCTCGCCGCCATCACGCCCTATGGCCAGCGCGTTCCCGTCGACGGCCGGGAGATGAACGCCGTCGTCAGCGGGACGGGCGACGACACGATCGTCCTGCTGCCCGGTCTCGGCACGGCCGCCCCGGGTCTGGACTTCCAGCCGCTCATCTCCGAGCTCGACGACACCCATCGCGTCATCGCCCTCGAGCCCTTCGGCACCGGGCTGAGCGACCAGACAGACTCTCCACGCACCGCCGAGAACATCGCCGAGGAGGCGCACCAGGCGTTGCAGGGTCTGGGCGTCGATCGCTACGCGGTCATGGGGCACTCGATCGCCGGCGTCTACGCCCTCGAGCTGAGCCGGCTCCACCCGGGCGAGCTCACGGCGTTCATCGGCATCGACAGCAGCGTCCCCGATCAGCCGGGGTGGGATGAGCCCGTTCCGACCGACGGACTCGCCCAGCTCCGCGATCTGGGTCTGCTCCGGGTGGCGTCCGCCCTCGCCGGCGACCCCTACGCGGGGATGCCCTACGACGAGGGGACCAAGGAGCAGATGCGCCTCCTCACGACGAAGAACTCGACGGCGCCGACGCTGCTCGACGAGATGGAGCGCACCCCGAGCAACTTCGCCTCGGTCAGCGGAGCGACGTTCCCGGCGGACCTCCCGGTGCTCCTCTTCGTCGTGCAGGCCGACTCGGACGTCGACGGTTGGCTCGGGCTCCACGAACGCCAGGCGGCGAGCGTCGAGCGCGGCGAGGTCGTCCCGCTCGAGGGAGACCACTACGTGCACCACACGCAGTCGCCGCGGATCGCCGCGGAGACCGACCGGTTCCTCGATCCGTCGAGCTGACGGCGCCACCTGATGGGCCTCTGATTGGACCTTTCCCGGCAATCATCAGACAATTGCTTCCCATGCAAGGAAACGAGCAGGGCCCCCGATCGACCGAGCCGTCCGGCGATCCGCAGCACGATCGCACCCCAGGCGGTGCCAGGCGCCTCGTCCGCGACTTCACCGAACCACCGCCCAGCGGTGTGCACCCGGCGCTGATCCCCGGCCTCGGAGTCGAGCAGACCGGCCGTGTGTTCCGTACGGATCGAACCGTCTTCGGCGTCGCGATCCTCTTCGCGGTCGCGTTCCTGGCGTGGGGCGTCCTCGGCGGCGGGAGCCTCGCCTCCACCGCCTCGGCGGTCCTCGCCTGGGTGATCGAGTACACCGGCTGGTTCTTCACCTCGATCGCGACCGTGATCATGGTCTTCATGCTCTGGGTCGGTTTCGGCCGGTTCGGGCGCATCCGCCTCGGGCGCGACGACGAGGCGCCCGAGTTCTCGATGTTCTCGTGGATCTCGATGCTCTTCGCCGCCGGCATGGGCATCGGCCTCGTCTTCTGGGGCGCCGCCGAACCGCTGACCTTCTTCGAGAGCCCGCCCCCCGGCACCGACGAGGCCGAGACCGTCGAGGCGATGCACACCGCCCTGACGCAGGTCCTCTACCACTGGGGGCCTCAGGCGTGGTCGTTCTACGCCCTCATCGGCGGCGCGATCGCCTACGGCGCGTACCGCCGCGGACGCACCCCGCTCATCTCGTCGATCTTCGCGTCGCTGCTGGGCGAGGGCCGCACCCAGGGCCCCCTCGGCAAGACCATCGACATCTTCGCCATCATCGTGACCCTCTTCGGCACGGCGGCCTCGCTCGGCCTCGGCGCCCTGCAGATCGGCCACGGAGTCGAGCTGATCAGCGGCATCGGCCAGGCCGGCAACGCCCTGCTCGTCGGGGTCATCACCGTGCTGACCATCGCCTTCATCATCTCCGCGGTCTCGGGGGTCTCGCGCGGCATCCAGGCCCTCTCGAACATCAACACGGTCGTGGCGCTCCTGCTGGCGCTCTTCGTGTTCTTCGTCGGCCCGTCGATGCTGATCCTCAACGTGATCCCGTCGGTGGCCGCCCAGTTCGTCGGCGACCTGCCGATGATGATCGGGCGCTCCGGCTCGCAGGGCGAGGAGGCGCAGGCCTTCCTCTCCAGCTGGACGATCTTCTACTGGGCGTGGTGGATCTCGTGGTCCCCCTTCGTCGGCATGTTCATCGCCAAGATCTCGCGCGGCCGCACGCTGCGCCAGTTCGTCTCCGTCGTCGTGGTCGTCCCGTCGATCGTCTCGTTCATCTGGTTCGCGATCTTCGGGGTCACGGCGATCGACCAGCGGATGAACGACGCCCCGCTGCCCAGCAGCCCGCCCGAGGAGGTGCTGTTCGGCATGCTGGGCAGCCTGCCTCTGGCCGGGGTCACCACGGTCATCGCCGCTGTGCTCGTCGCCATCTTCTTCGTCACCGGTGCGGACTCGGCCTCGCTGGTCATGGGCACGCTGTCGCAGCAGGGTCGCCCCGAGCCGTCTCGCTGGGTCACCGTGACCTGGGGTGTGCTCGTCGGCGCGATCGCCGCGGTGCTGCTCGTCGCAGGCGGTGAGGACGGCGCAGGGCTGAGCGCGCTGCAGAACGTGACGATCATCGCGGCGCTGCCGTTCGCGATCATCATGGCGTTCATCATGATCGCGTTCCTGAAGGACCTGCGGCGCGATCCGCTCATCCTCCGCGACCAGTACGCCGAGCGCGTCGTGCGCCACAGCGTGCGCAACGGCCTCGAGGAGTTCGGCGACGACTTCGCGCTCGTGCCCGCCGCGTACGACCACTCGAAGGACGACCTCGCCTGGGTCGAGCACGACGCCGACGAGGGTCTGAGCGCGTCGTACGCGGCCGCCGAGGCCGACGCGGCCGAGGCATCGGAGGCCTCCGAAGCCTCCGACGACGACGCCACCGTCTCCGAGGGCGCTGTCCCCGGCAGCGGCAAGGACGACGACCGCGACTAGAGGGTAGGGGCGGGGCCGGCATCACGTACCCCTACGTGGCGGCCCCACCCTGGAGCACAAGGACCCGAATCCGTGTACCCCGGTTTCGAGCGGTCATCGACCACCCGATCCGCCGGCCCCTGTGGGAACGGTCACGTCGCAGACGGCCGGGCCGCACCGAAACGGGTCACGCCCCGCCGGACAAGACGCCGAACAGCGCGACGAACGCACCCGCACCGACCGCCGTCAGCACCGTCGCCACCACGCGCTCCCGCAGTCGATCGAGACGCCGGGTCACGACCCAGCTGAGCACCGCGACGCCGATCGCGATGCTGATCGTCCAGTACAGCCAGCCCGTCGTCTCGACGACCCGCAGCAGGCCCGAGACGCCGTCGCCGATCATCACGGCCGCGAACACCGCGACCCCCACGGCCCGCAGCAGCCGGCGCTCGGCCCGCCACCACAGCCCGGCGAGTCCGATCACCGGGCCGGCCAGCGTCGCGATGGTGAAGTAGAGGTCGCCCGGCCCGTACGAGTCGGGGAACCCCCGCAGCGTCGACACGACGACGTATCCCTGGAGCAGGGCGTGGAACACGAGCAGCCCCATTCCCGCCGCGATCCACCAGCGTCGGGCGCTCGCCCACCGGGTGCAGACGACGGTCACCGCGAACGCGAGCAGCGTCCACCCGCTGTTCGAGTTGGCGAACGACCTGAGCCCGTCGGGCAGGTGCTGCTGCCCGAACGAGGTCGCACCGCCGAGCAGCAGCCCCACGACGACGGCGACCGCCCACCAGGCGAGTGCGGATCCGACGGTTCTCCTCATGAGGTCAGCATGACCGTCGACGGCCGCGCCGACGAGCCCGCGAGCGACGGATCACTCTCTAGACGGCCGATGTCCTCCTCGAGAACGACCCCGCCTCGAGCGTCCGCGCCAGCGTCGCGACGTCGCGTCCGAAGGGCCGGTCGACCACACCGGGCGGCAGCAGCGCATCCGCGCCGGCGAGCTCATCGTCGAGCGGCGTCACAGCAGCACCGGCACCCGAACCCCCACTTGCACCAGCACCGGCACCCGCACCCGCACCCGCCAGCACCCCGCGCAACCGCCGCGCGTGCAGCACCGCGAGCAGCTCGCACGCCGCGACGTCGGTCGCCCCGTCGAGCGCCCCCGCCAGCAGCTCGGCGGCCTCGAGCGAGAACGACTGGGCGTCCTCCTGTCCGAGCGACGTCTCGATGATGCCCAGCGACGCGGGTCGGGCGGCCGTCAGCAGCCCGTGCACCGTGCCCACCGCGCGCTTGTGCACCGTCACCATGCCGGCCTGGACACCCGGTGCCGACGACAGCTGCCGCGGCAGCCCCGACACCGCCCCGTCGAGCAGCCGGTGCAGCCGAGCGGCGCCCAGCTCGGCCAGGTGCAGCACGGCGAAGCGCACGGCGTCGAGCGATGCCGCGAGGTCGAAGCCGTCGAACCCCGCCGTGCCCACGAACGCGCCGTCGAGTCGCGCGGGCGAGTCCGTCACGCCGTCGAGCGCCCGCAGCACCGCCGCGTCGAGCGCCTCGAGCACCCTGGCGAGATGCGCCAGAGCCGGGCCGCTCACCCGGAACGACACCGGCGACTGCAACGCCGCCGACTCCCGCTCGGGCCCCAGCAGCCCGTCGAGCCGCCTCAGCACGGCCGCGAGCGCGTCGTCCGCCCGAGCCGTCGACACCCGGAACGGATCGCGGTTCGCCCCCACCAGCTCGAGCTCCGCCGCGAGCACGGCGAGCGCCTGGTCGGCCACCCGTCGTGCGCAGTCGGCCAGCACGATCGCGCGCGCGGTCGTGACGGGCACGCCCTCGATCAGGGCCACACCCTCTTTCGGGCCGAGGAGGTGCGGGTCGAGTCCCGACGCGACCAGCGCCTCCTGGGCGGGCACCACCGCGCCCTCCGCCGTCAGCAGCTCGCCGGTGGCGGCACCCGTCGCGGCGGCGCCGAGGTGTGCGAGCGGCACGATCTCGCCGGCGGTGCCGAGTCGCGTGGCCGGGACGGCGGGCACGAGGTCGAGCCGCAGCACGTCGACCAGCCGCAGGCAGAGCGCCGACGAGACCCCCGCGTCGCCCGAGAGGAACGTCCGGAGGCGCACCGCGAGCGCCGCCCGCACCTCGCGTCGAGCGAGCCAGGGCTCCGATCCCGTGGCGCGCGCGATCAGGAGGCGCGCCTGGTGACCTGCCCGCGCCTCCTCGTCCAGGGCGATGGTGCTGGCGGCGCCCATGCCGGTGGTGACTCCGTAGACGGGACCGCCGGCGTCGAGGGCGGCGAGGGTCGCGTCGCGCGCGGCGTCGAGCTCGGCCACGAGACGGTCGGTGAGGCGCAGCTCGCGGCCGTCGGCCACCTCGAGGACGGCGGCGGCGTCGAGATCGGTCGGCCGGTCGACGACCAGCGGTCCGAGCGGTGCACGCGGTTCGAGCGGTGCGGCCGATGCGAGCGGTTCCGCAGCCACGTCAGCGGTACCGCAGCATCGTGCCGACCTCGGCCTCTTCGGCGGTGCGCAGCACGAGGTGGGCGAGCGCGACGTCGAGGATCGACAGGCCGCGGTGCCAGAAGAGGATCCGCTCGTCGGCGGACTCGCGCCCGGCCTTCGCGCCCGAGGCGATCTCGCCGAGCTGCGCCCAGAGCGTCTCGGGGCTGAGCAGCCCGGTGTCGACGTGGTGCCGCAGGGCACCGAACCGGCCCGACCGCGACTCGGCCCAGTCGTCGACCACGACCTTGTCGATCACGTCGAGCAGTTCGGGCTCGACCGCGCTGACCGTGCCGTAGGGCACCACGAACGCGCCGGGTCGGATGTGCTCGCGCCGGAGGAGCGGCGCGGGTTCGGTCAGCCGCGTCGCCTCGACGATGATGTCGGCCCCGTCGAACGCCTCGTCGGCGGTCTCGACGACGACCACGGGCGTGTCGGTCACGGCACGCAGCTGCTCGCCGAACGCCTCGCGCGACTCGACGCGGCGGCTCGTGACCCGGATCTCGTCGAGGTCGAACAGCCCGTCGAGCATGGTGACGTTCGAGAACGCGGTGCCGCGGGCGCCGGCGTGGGCCAGCACCTTCGAGTCGGGGCGGGCGAGGTACCGGGCGCCGACGGCCGTCATCGCACCGGTGCGGGCCTCGGTGACGAACGTGGCGTCCATCACGGCGAGCGGCGTGCCGTTGTAGGGGTCGAAGAGGGTCGCCATCGCCATCTCGCTCGGCAGCCCCTCGAGGTAGTTCGGCACGAAGTCGCCGACGACCTTGACGCCGCTGACGCCCCGCTCGCCGAGGGTCGACACGTGCCCGCGCAGCACGTTGAAGTGACCCACCCCGCCGTTGTCGGGCACGAGGTGCATGCGCGGCTCGAAGACCGTCTCGCCGCGCCCGTGGGCGGCGACGACCGAGTCGATCGCGTCGACGATCGCCGACGAGGGGATGTCGAGGGAGTCGATGTCGGGCCCCGAGAGGTATCGCATCCAGATCGGGCGGGTCGGTGTGGTCACGGTTCTCCTCGGGTCGGGTGCGCGGGACGTGCTTGTCGTGCTGACGTGCTGACGTGCTGGCGTGCTGGCGTGCTGGCGTGCTGGCGTGCTGGCGTGCTGGCGTGCTGACGTGCTGGCGTGCTGGCGTGACGATGCTTGCGTGAATTGTTCCATGCGCTGTGTGACGGTTGTGTTTAATGATGTTCAGGAGGCGCGGTTCCGGCCCCGTGCGCCGCTACCGTGGCGAGCACCCCACCGAGAGGCCCCACCCGTGAGCACGCCGCATCTGGACGACCACCAGCTCGACGGCGTCCGCGGCTGGCTGATCGACCTGGTGCACCAGCACCGGCTGTCGCCCACTCAACGCCGTGTGGTGCAGCACATGCTCGACTCGCTGCCGCAGGTGGCCTTCGCGTCGACCATCGACATGGCCGAGGCGGCGGGCGTCAGCCAGCCCACGGTCACCCGCATCGCGACGGCGCTGGGGTTCTCGGGCTACGCCGAGTTCCGCAACGCGGCGCGTGACGCCGTGCTGACGGCCACTCCCCCGGCGGCGGCGGCAAGCGGCGCGGGCGCAGACGGTGCAGGCGGTGCGGGCGGCAGGCCCGGCGAGGGCGGCAGGGCCGGCGCGGCCGGCG